>WFRT01000175.1 GCA_015486445.1 Pseudomonadota bacterium
CTCCGCTCCGGCCGGAATGGAAATTGGGATGACAGCGCATGCAGAGATAGTTGATGCCGGAGCCCGGCTGCAGGACCTCGCCGGTATTGCCGTGCCAGGGATTGTCGGGGCCGTGGCACCAGCCGCAGGCATTGACCCAGGGGCCGGTGGCCTGGTGCGCGTCTTTTTTGTACTCGTTGTGATGCGCCGCGTCCCGGTTTTCCCAGTCTGAAACTTCGAGGCCTTCAACGCCCAGCAGGAAGCGGAAGCTGTTGCCCACGGAATCACCGTCGGGGTGAGCCGGGTAGGTGCCGGGATTGCTGTGGTGGGCACCCAGCATGCTGCTCATGGGGTCTCGATAGTGGGCGTTGCCGTGGCAACCGTAGAGGCCGGCACAGGTCAGGTTGGCCACCATCGTGGTGGGATGGGTATGGCCGCCCTGGACCGGTCCCCCCGGAGGGACGACAAGCACCGAATCCTGCGCGACCAGGTCGATGACGTTATGCCCCTTGCCGTCCATGGCACCGCTGCCCTTGGTGCCGTCGATGTAGGCGAAATTTCCCCCGGCCAGGTCGATGGTATCCGTATGGTATACCTGGGGTACTTCGTTGCCGCTCATGTTGATCGTGTTCGAAGCTCCACCCTGGGCGTGGCAGCCGACGCAGTTGCCGGTACGCAGCAGAAACTGGTTGGGCTCGGCGGTGTTGTCGAAATTCATCACCCCGCCGTTCTGGGAGTTGTGCATCGTATGGCAATCGGCACAGAGACCGGAAATTTTGGCAAAAACCGTGGGCGTGGAAGGCGGGAAGACGATCAGAACAATGAAAAAAAAGATGATCCCGGGCCGGTAGTTTTTATTCGTGCTCAACAACCTGGCTTTACTGAACTGGCCACCTGTCTGATGAAGCATATGCCCCTCTGTTGTGTTAAAAGACCCGGTGCTGAGTCAATGGGCTCAGGCTGAATTTCTCGCGATGCGAGTTCTCGAGGTTTATTTCTTGATAATATTTTCACTTGGCCCGGCTCTCGGGCCGATTAAAGAGCCGGGATTTACTGGTATATTCGAGGGCACGTCGAGGAGATGCCCTGTCGCTTCTGTCTCGAGGACCAGGAAAAAAGAGATTGAACTCGGCCTGTGCCTGTAGTCTTTTTATTGCAGGTCATTGCAGGTTTCATTCCCTGCTGTTTTCATCGTTGTTTCGTCAGGTTCTAAGTGATTTTCCGGGAAATTTTTCAAGACGCATCTCCGGTTTTCAGGAGAAGATAATGGTAATGGCCCGGCCGCGGGAGCTGTGCAGCATTTTCAGGTCGGTTTCCAGTACTCAAGGGTGTTTTTTGGTGGCAATTGTTGACAAAAAGTTGATTTCATCGTAGTTGCCATGTTTCGCATTGTAATGTGAGGCGAGCAGGGAAGGGAGTGAACGGCGCTGGACCTGGAAAATGCGGTTTGGATTGGGGCCAATTTTAATAATCTAAGGGCTGAACATGAAAACTTTGAAAGTTTTTTTCCTGGTGCTGGGGGTCGTTCTACTGTTTTCTCGAGCCGGGATGGCGGCAAATGGTTTCGACGACAGCAGCGAGGGGTGGACTTCCCAGAATATAGAGGCAGGTCCGACCTCCGAACAGCTGTCAGCTTGGTCGCCTGCCGCCTGGGCCACGGAGGCTGATGGCAACGGCTATATCTATCTTAAGGCGGAAACGTCGCAGAAACGGCCGCGACCCTACACCATCGGTATAAAGAAGCGTTTTTGCGAGTTGACCGGGATGGAACTGAAGATCGATCTCAAGCGTCTGGGCGATGCTTTTGCCACCTTGTCTTCGCAATATCCCAATCCCACGGTGCGCTGGGTTATTTCCAACTCTAACAATCCCGCCACCGGGGAAGGGACTTGGTTTGTCGCCAAAGAGGCCTTCGCCATTCCCTTAAACAGTATTGGTTCCACCTGGCAGTCTTATACCATCGAGCTCAAAGCGGACAATTTTTTTCTCTGGCCCTGGGGTACGGCAACCCCGGAAAGCTTTGCAGATGTCCTGAAAAACTGTGAATATATTGGTTTGACGCTTTACAGCAACGCCCCGGATAACCATACCTGGGGCTGGGGATCTGAAGGCACTTATCCCATTCTGCCGGACTACGGGGCCTATGTTCCCACCTCCGGTTCCGCGGGCATCCTGGCTCTGGATAATTTTTCCGTGTATCGGCCAGGACAGCCTTTCGATGATTTCAACCTGGTTGACCAGACCCCGACCTCGCCGCTGGCCCAGCCAGACCCTTCTGATGATCATGCCAGGTATCTCTGTGGTTTCGGCAAGGACAGCGAGTTTACGATATTTTTTGAGGATCGCAAGGACGGCGGCCGGATAAAGTTTGTTCATACCGAGCACGGTCCCGGGTGCTTTCCCGAGCGGGCTACCGCAACCAATATCA
>WFRT01000176.1 GCA_015486445.1 Pseudomonadota bacterium
GTGAGTCTCAAGAACGTCGAAAACGGCATCGAAGTGGCGGTCGCCGATACCGGCATCGGGATTCCCGAAGATGCCATCCCCCGGATCTTTGATCGCTTCTACCGGGCCGACAAGGCCCGCAGCCGGCAGTACGGCGGCAGCGGGCTGGGCTTGAGCATCGTCAAATGGATCGTCGAAGCCCACAACGGTTCGATCAGCGTTGACAGCATCGTCGGCGAGGGGAGTGTCTTCCGGGTCTTTCTGCCGACCGGCGAACATGAACCGGCCGGGGGTGCCAGTTCCATGAGTATCGTTTCGTAATCACTTGAAATAAAACACAATTTCCCGGAGGAACGAAAAAAATACCGGCGCCAGCAAACAAAAACTAACGAAATTAATGAAAAATAATCTGCCTTTAATCTCATTATAATTTTCCCTTGCTATATTCCTAATCAAGAAACTCCTTTTCTTCCTTGTTGGCGGCTGACCCCCCCTCCTCCTTGTTTGGTTTTGCTTTGACTGTAAAGTAATTAAGGGTTCAGCCAATCACCCCTTGACCATCGGGTTGGTCAAGGGGTGGTTTTTTTTACAGGGCAAACCTATTATGAAATTGATTCCGAAATATCGTTGCCGTTTTGCGGTTCCATCGGCGGATGGCGATGGAACTTGTAATATATGTTCATTTTAACCAGACAACATCAGTATGGAGGTTTAATCATGGCACATTCGCACGACTTCCAACGCAGCATCCGTATTTTCGGCACTTTTCTGCTTTTCAGCCTGCTCTTTATCCTCGCGGCGCCGCTTGAATCCAGGGCGACCGCGGTTCCTTCGTCTTTCGCCCCGCTGGTCAAGAAGCTTTCTCCCGCGGTGGTCAACATCAATACCGAAAAGCATGTCTCCTCCCGGGGCTTTGACGTCCCGGGCTACGGCAGCCGCGATCCTTTCGACGAATTTTTCGGTCGTTTTTTCGGCGGCCGCCAGTTTGACCGCTACCATCGTCGTCACCCCCGCACCTCCCGGCCGATCAAGAGCCTGGGCTCGGGCTTCATCATCAGCAATGACGGCTACATCCTGACCAACAACCACGTGGTCGAGGACGCCGACGATATCAAGGTAACCCTGTCCGATAAAAAAACCTACGAAGCCCGGCTTGTCGGCCGGGATCAGAAAACCGATCTCGCGGTTCTCAAGATCGATGTCGACCACGACCTGCCTTCGGTCAAACTCGGCGACTCGAGCCGGCTCGAAGTCGGAGACTGGGTGATTGCCATCGGCAACCCCTTCGGCCTGGCCCGGACCGTGACCGCCGGGATTGTCAGCGCCAAGGGCCGGGTTATCGGCTCCGGCCCCTACGACGACTTCATCCAGACCGATGCTTCGATCAACCCCGGCAATTCCGGGGGCCCCCTTTTCAACCTGGCCGGTGAAGTGATCGGCATCAACACCGCGATTGTCGCCAGCGGCCAGGGCATCGGTTTCGCCATTCCCATCAACATGGCCAAGGACCTGCTGCCGCAGCTCAAAAAAGGCAAGGTTTCCCGGGGGCGGCTCGGCATCCATATCCAGGAGGTCACCGATGAACTGGCGGCCTCGTTCGGCCTCAAGGAAAAACGGGGGGCCCTGGTTTCCGACGTCATCGACGACAGCCCGGCCGCCCGGGCCGGGCTGAAGGCCGGCGACATCATTCTTGCGGTGGACGGCCGGAAGATCAAGGAGATGCGAACCCTGCCCCGTATCATCGCCGCCAAAAAACCGGGCACCAGGGTCAACCTGGAGGTCCTGCGCAACGGCAGAACCATCAACATTGGTGTCACTCTCGATGATCTCGAGGCCGACAGCGGTGAAATCGAGCCGGGCCCCGGAGGCAGCGGCAAACTGGATAAGCTGGGACTTACGGTCCGCCAGCTGACCCCGGAACTGGCACAGCGCCTGCAGCTCGGAACCGACCGGGGGGTCGTGATCTCGCGGGTTGAGCCGGATGGCCTCGCGGCTCGGGCCGGGCTCGAGAGCGGCGACATCATCCTGATGGTCAACGACAGCGAAATCAAGACCGTCAACGACCTGCAGAAAGTACTGCACAACAGCAGGAAACAACCCTACATCCGTTTCCTGGTCCAGCGCGGCCAGGTCCGCATTTTTGTCGGCGTCAAACAGCCCGGCAAGAAAGGCTAGGGGAGTGACAGATCACGATTCCTGGTGGTCACTGACCCTGCAACCGCTTCCGGAAAGCCGGGAACAGCTCGAAGCGCTTTTGTACGCGGCGGGTTGTACCGGCATCTGGGAGCGGGAAGAAGCCGGGCCCGCGGCCGGCCGGGCGGGGCTGACGGTCTATTTCCCGGGGCCGCCGCCAGCCGACCCGGCAGCCCTTGAGTGGTGGGCCGGGGTTGCCGCTTTGAGCGCCGACCGGCCTCGATGCGAAAAGGTGGAAAAACGGGACTGGTTTAAAGAGTGGCGGAAGAATTTTTCCCCCACGCCATTGACTGAAAGAACCCTGGTCATCCCGGCCTGGATGGAGCCCGAAAACGGGGAATATTCACTGGTCCTGAAAATCTATCCCGGCCAGGGCTTCGGTACCGGCACCCATGAAACCACCCGCCTGGCGGCCCGCCTGCTGGAGTCTGAACTGGAGAAAAAAACCCGGTCGGGCGGCGCCCCCAGTCTGCTGGACATCGGCACCGGCAGCGGCATTCTGGCAATCCTGGCGGCCCGGCGGGGAGCCGGACTCGTAACCGCCCTTGACATCGACCCCGACGCCCTCGAAAACGCCCGGGAAAATCTGCAACACAACGGCGTGGAGCGATTTGTCAAATTGAGCCGCCGGCCCCTGGCCGCGGAAAATGAAAGCCATGATATCGTGGTGGCCAACATAATCGCCCCGGTGCTGGAAGAACTGGCTTCGCATTTTCCCCGGGTCCTGAAACCTGGCGGCAGCTTGATCCTCTCCGGGATGCTGCGCGAGCAGGTTGAAAAGATATCGCGGCGGTGTTCGGGGCTTGGTCTGGTCTGCAGTTTGCGGCATGACCTCGGGGAGTGGTCCGCCCTGGTCTGGCAAAAGCCGGGATAATTTGTTCACCGGTTTTTTTAAGTTGACAAGCTTTATATTTTAAGTTAGAAGGCGGCTCCGATTCGCGTTGCCGGGCAA
>WFRT01000177.1 GCA_015486445.1 Pseudomonadota bacterium
AATCTAACTGGCCGGCGGCGTGCGGCAGTAGGGATCGTCCGGGTGGCGGGGCAGGCAGTGGACGTGACCGGGATCGACCCTGACCGCCAGTTCCCGGCCGGGTTCGAGTCCCAGCCCCATGGCCGCCTGCTCCCGGCCGAAAGCAAACGCCAGCAGGCGCACCTTTTCCCTTCCCCCTTCCATCTCCACCAGCAGCGTCGCCCCGGCCTGGGGCAGAAGCCGGCGAATGCGGCAACCGTCAATCCGGTTCTCCCGGCCGCTTCCCGAAATTCCCATTACACCCGAGGTCGCGATTTCCCCGGCCTTTTCCAGCACCAGGAATTCGGGCCGCAGACAGACCCAGACATCATCCTCCGGTTCAGGAACCGAACTTGAAAAAAGCCGCTCCCCGGCAACCTCGACCAGGGCCCGGCCGGCGCCGTGACGCTCGACAACCCGGCCCGGGAGGATATTGCGGGTGGCGGTGAAATGGGCGATGAAGCGATCCTGGGGGCGGTTGAAAATCTCCTCAGGAAGTCCTTCCTGGACCACCGCGCCCTCTTCCAGCACCAGGATTCGGTCAGCCATGAAGCGGGCCTCGGTGTGGTCGTGGGTGACGTAGAGCATGGTCACGGAAAAACGCTCCTGGATTTTTTTGATCAACAGGGCGAGACGTTCGCGGGTGGCGGCATCGAGGGCCGAAAGGGGCTCGTCGAGAAGCAGGATTTCGGGCCGCAGCACCAGGCAGCGGGCCAGGGCCACGCGCTGCTGCTGGCCCCCGGAAAGCTCGGCCGGAAGGCGGCCAAGCAAATGATCGATGCGCAGCTCCCGGCTTACCGCCTCCAGCCACCGCCGCTGTTCACTGCCCGGCGCCCGCCGGCTGCGGAGCCCGAACAGGATATTTTCCCGCACCCGCAGGTGGGGAAAAAGGGCGTAGTCCTGGAACACCAGCCCCACCGGGCGGGCCTGCGGCGGGCGCCCGCAGAGCGGCTGGCCATCGTAAAAGATCTCGCCCTCGTGCTCCCCGGCCAGCCCGGCCACCACTTCCAGAAGCTTGCTCTTGCCGGCCCCCGAGTTGCCGAGCACCACCAGCAGTTTGCCTTTTTCCAGCCCCAGGCTGATATCCTTGAGAATCTTCCGGCGGTTGATCTCCAGGGTAATCTTTTCCAAGACCAGGCCCATACCCGTCTACCTCTCACCCAGCAGGTTGACCAGGAGCAGGACCAGGAAAGAGAGCAGCACCAGGAGCAGGGAAAGGGCGTCGGCCACCCCGCTCTCTCCGCCCATCGCCTTGACGTAGATCATGATCGGAATCGTCTTGAGGCGGCCGGCGACCATCATCGTCGCCCCGAACTCACCGATCGCCCGGGCAAACGAGGTGATCGCCCCGGCCACCAGGACGGGCCGGGAAAGGGGCAGGAGAATCCGGAAAAAGGTCGTGAATTCATCAGCTCCCAGAGAGTTTGCGGCCTTGACCAGCGAATCCGGAACCTGCCGGAAAGCCGAAGCCGAGGCCTGCATCATCAACGGGGTGACGACAAAAAACTGGGCCAGGACCAGGGCTGCGCCGGTAAACATGATCTGCAGGCCGAAGCCCCGGTACAAGGGGCCGCCGACCAGGCCGTAGCGGCCAAAGGCGAGCAGCAGCATGTAGCCGGCGGCCGACGGGGGCAGTACCAGGGGCAGGGAGAAAAAGGTTTTCAGCAAGCGGCCGCCCCGTTTCCGGCGGAAGGTGAAATGGTAACCCAGGATGATGCCGACCACAACCGCCAGCCCGGTCGCGGCCAGCGCCGTGACCAGGCTGGTAACCACGACGACCAGGACCTCCCGGTCGACCAGCACGGCAACCCCTCTGCCGGTGGCGAAAGAGTGCAGAAGGGCGGCGAAGGGGGAACCGAAAAAAAGCCCTGCGGCCAGAACCAGCAGGGTCAGCAGGAGAGGGAACCAGGAAAGCTTCATGTTACCGGGGAACCGCGACCACGAGTTCGTTGCCCATGAAAACCCGGGCCCGGTCGGCCAGCCCGCGGGCAACCAGGTCGTTGACGTAGCGGGGAGCGGCAGAAAGAAAAAGATCGGCCCCGCAAGAGCCGACCGCCCCCTGGACAAGCTTGCTGTAGAGCCGGCCGGAACCGGCGAACTCGCAACTCACTTCAACCCCGGTGGCGGACTGGAACTGCCGGGCCAGGACCGGCAGGACGGAATAGAAAACCGCGGCCGCAAACACCGTCAGCCGCGAGCCGGGCGGAAAGCTTGCGGCCCCAGGCAGTTTCCCGGCCGCCGTCTCGACCGGTCGGGGCTTGAAGCCGTAGGCTTTCCAGACCCCGGCGGCGGCCGGGCCGGTCAGCCAGTCGATAAAAACCCCGACGGCCGCCGGTTGCCGGGTCTCCCGCAGCCGGGCCAGGGCGTATTCAGGCACCACGGCACAGGCCGCGGGCACCGTGACAACCTTAAGTTTTTCCTCGTTGTGCAGGGTATCACTGCGATAGATGAAACCGGCATCTATCTCTTTTTGCAAAAGCTTGTCGAGCAGGGCCCGGACATGGCTTTCATAGGTAACAATATTCTTCTCGATCGCCGCCGCCGCGGCGGGATCGATCCGTCGATAGCGGGCCAGGATTTTTTCGGCGTAGCGGCCGGCGGGGCCGAGATCGGGATCAACAATCCCGATGCGCACGCCTTCGGCGGCCAGATCGGAAAACTTTTTTACACTCGGCCGTAAGCCTTTAACCGCCGGGCGCTCACAGGCCCCAAGTCCTGCGGCCAGCAGCAGAAGCAGCAGCACAACACCCCGCCCCCAAGCTGCCGGTCGGCGGCTGGCAGGGCTCATTTTCCACCGGCCGCCTGGATTCCGGCCGCGGCCCCCCCCTTGGCCGGACTCTTTTTGTTTTTCGCCTTGCGGCCGCTGGCCGCAGCCTTGGCCGGAGGTGTAACCGGGGTTGCCGCCGCGGCCGCTTTTGCCTTGAGCTTGCCGCCGCGCAGCAGGCTGACGGCATCATCCCGGTTCCGGGCCAAATAGAAAGAGAGTTCCTCGAGCTGGTCGACACTCATGTCGACCCGGGCCGCCTCCAGGAAAGCATACAGATGATCGGCAATGTCGAGGAGCCGGTCATAGGCATCGGCCTCTTTCTTGGAGGTAAAGGTCATTTTCTGCTCTCCATTCCTGACCACGATATACTGTACGATAACGGCCATATCCTGTCTCCACGCTGACGGCTGAATTGCATTGATCGACACCCACCGGGCTCGGGCCGCGGTGCAAACTGTAAAATTGTCTTTCCGGCTGTGATGGCAGCCTGAATCCTTCTATGCAGTAGCAAAATTCAGCCATTATGTAAAGCGTGATAAAGCGGGACCAGCCCCGGGCCGCGGCCCGGCCGCAAAGGGGTGGAAAATAAAAAAAGCCGGGTCTCGGCAAGCACTCCGAAACCCGGCTTCCGGCAGCTGAGGTTTCCGCCCTACTCCTTGCCGGACCCTTTGTAAAGTCGTTTCAGCAACTGTTGTTCCACCTTCTTCTGCACGGTCTTGCCAAGTTGCTGCGGGAGTTTACCGCGGTCGAGACGGATATTGGGCTGCTCAATGCTGCCGTTCAGGTAAAGATTAAGGGTGGCTTCGCCCTGTTCATTCAGGCTCCCTTCAAGCCAGGCATATTTGTGGACCAGTCGGGAACTCAAATCCCGGTTGAAAACCAGGCTGACCGGCAAATCGAGGCGGCCGTCGAGGCCCACCGTGCCGACCGCCCGGCCCTTGAGCAGGCGACCCGACCAGCGGTTGTTGAGATGCAATAACCCCTTGATCAGCTTGAGGTCGCCGTCGAGCCGGTCGATAGCCAGGTCGTTGAGTTCCGGCAGCCCCAGGGTAACGGCCAGTTCCCGGGCCAGGGGCGTACTCTTGAGTTCGACCTCTTCCAGGCCGTAGTCGCCCACCAGGGTAAGAGTTTTTTTCAGGGCCGCGGGAGTCTTGCCCCGCCCACCGAATTTGAAAGCGCCATGGAGCCGGCCGTCAAGCTGCCGGGGAGAGTCCGGGGCCGCCATTTTCAACAGGGCCGCGGCCCCCAGGTCGGCAAAAGAAAAATTGCCGGAAAAATCAAGTTCCGCCGGAAACGAGTCAAACTCGCTGTTGCCGGAAAAGTGTCCGCCGGCAATCTCGCCTTCAAGCCCGGATATTTTCAGCTTCTGATTACGGTAATCATAATGTAAGGCAAAATTATTGACCTGCCAGTTTTCATAAACGGCCTCCCCGATCCGCACCTGGCCGCCGGCCACCATGGCCGGTGGGGAAGAACTTTTCCGAGAGTCCGATTTTCCGGCGGCCGGCCGCCCGGCCGTCCGGTCTTTTTCCGCGCCGCCGAGTTGCTCGGCAAGACCGGCCAGGTAGGCCAGGTCGAGCCGTGGTGAATCAAGGTTGAGCACCAGGCTCGGCAACTTCGACAGGTAGTCGCTGAGGCTGCCGCTTAAAGTGCACTGCTGGTCCTTGAGGCGGGCCTCCACCCGGTATTCCACCTGCCTGGGGTCGAGCTTTATTTTCCCCTGCGCCCGGGGCGCAAGGCCCCGGTAAAGGGCATTGAGGACGAAATCGAGCTGACCGGAACCGTTGAAATCTTTCGGCGCAAACCCTTTGCTGAAATCAAAGCGGCCGTTGAAATCAGCCGTTAAATCAAAATCCGGCAACTCCTTAAGGGCATCCTTGAAAATCAGCCTGACATCGGCAAGCCGGCAGTGCTTGAGAATGATGTCAAGCGGCAAACCGGAGGCCGCTGGGGCCGGGGTTGAAGAGCCGATCCCGGCACTGCTGACCGCCGGCAGAGTCGCTCCCTGGCGGTTTTCCGCCGGAGTCCGGGAATGCAGAAATTTCAAGCTCTGGTAGTTGAAAGCCCCCTGGCGGTTGCGATAGACCTTGACGGTAAGTCCGGAGATGCTAAGCTTTGAAATCTCCAGACGCTTCTGCAGCAACGGCATCAGGCTGTAGCCCAGGCCCAGCTTTTCCACCGTCAGAAAATTGGTTTTGCCGTCGGCCTCCTTCACCACCAGGCCGGATAGTTCAATCCCGCGGATCAAATCTATGCTGCAGGACCCGAAATCGACCTGGCGGCCCAGGGCTTCGCGAACCGGCGGTAAAAGCAGGCTGCGCAGGCGCTCGTTGCTGAAATAGAATTTCAGCACCAGACTGCCGACCACGACCACGACCAGCAGGAGCACCACGGCCGCCAGCAGCAATTTAAACAACCTTTTCATCACTTCACTCCTTCTCGTTGCCCCGAAACATCACCAGGATAACTTTTTTTGTCAGTTTTTCCGGGCAAACCAAAACTCGGAAACCCGGACTCAGGGCACGGCAAATTCACGAATCCGCCAACAATCCGCGCAACACCGGTTATTTTTTCATTTTGTAACTATTCAGCCGAATACACGGGGTCGGGCGCGGCTTTTCTTCGCTAAGCGTTAAGATTTCTGTTTTTCCAGCGCTCGCTCCGCCCGCATTGCAAAACTCGCTTGCGCTCAGACAGTTGCAATGCTTAAGGGCTCCAACTCGCTGGGAAAAACAACGAAATCTTTCCGAAATCGCTCAGAAAAACCACCCCCCGCCCCCTCCTGAAAGAAGGGAGATAGAATTTAGCTGAATAGTTACTTTATTTTTTGGCCGGCTCGGAAAGCAGGACGCCGCCCTTGCTGATATTATCCCGCTCTTCTTCGTCGATAAAGATCAGGATGTTTTCCCGGGGCTTGCCGGAAACCCGGGAAATCACGTCGGTAACCCCGGCGCAGATATCGGCTTTCTGATCACGACTGAGCTTTCCGGCAACCCGGATATTGACATACGGCATGGAGCAACCTCGATTCTAAAAGGTTCATTCAGGGCGGGCAGATAAAAACACCCGCAACTACACTCAAAGTAAAACATTCCCCGGTTTTTGTCAACTTGCCGCCGCCCCTTAAAGCCCCGACAGCGGCCCCATTAAAACGGTTGCAAGGAACCGAAAAAGCAAGTAAATATAGCGATGATTGCAGTATTTGACGGTTTGCCGGCGTCATCCCGCCCGGCCGAGACCCAGCTCCCAACCCGCCATTGAAACCGGCCGCGAAAGCAATTCATGAGACAACTCCTGCCCACTTCCGAAAGCATCAATGATCTCCTGGCCGAGAACTGGGAACTGCGCTGGAGGGTCTTTGAGGTCTTTTACCGCACCCGGCTTATCCTGTATGACTTTTCCCGCTCCTCACAGGAGTACCGGCAGGCCCGGGAACTCTGCCGGGAGCTGGCCGGCCGGCTCAATGGCCCGAGCGACGTCAACCTGCACCTGGTTCTGAACGCGGCCTGGTTCCTGGGGGGCAGCCATTTCCTGCTGCTGGTCCTGGAAAAGATCGGAGTGGACGACCCGGAAACGGGCGATGCGGAAACCCTGCGCTGTAAAAAACCACTCAACGCCAACCAGCCCGACGCCTCTTTTTACGACTATTTCCACTCCCTGCTGCGACGCGGCAAGGCCCTGGACGCCACGGCCGAAACCGCCATCCGGATTTTTCCTCCTGAACACGGATTGAACCTGGTCTGCGCCATCCCCGAATCTGAATCACGCTGCTCCGCCATCAGGCTGCTGCGGCATCATTACCCGGGGGTGTTTTTCAACCAGCTGCTGCTGCAGGAAGAACCGGAACGACTGGAAAAATTCCCGGAACTGGTGGAATTCATCTCTCCCCCTGTGCCGGCGGGGGAAGAAGAACGGCTGAAAAACCTCATCACCCCCCTGCTTGAAGCGCACGACTTGAGACTGGACCTGGCCCTGCAGGCAACAGCCCGGCTGGAACTCAGATCTTTAGCGAAGCAACTCGACAAACTTCCCGACGACCTTTTAACCCTCGCCACGAAAGCCCGCCTCGGGGACCGGGAAAGCTGCCGCAAACTGCTCAAAAGCGCGACTTCATGGCGGCGCGGCAAAAGGACGCAAGCCCTTTCCCGGCTCGGAGCCTGCCGGCGACAGCCGGAAGTTTTCGAACTCTTGCAAGAGCGCCTGCGCAAGGGCAGCCAGGAAGAGAGGCGCATCGTTCTCGACACCCTGGCCGACGAACCCGACCGACAGGTCCTGGGCCTTTTGCTGGAGCGCCTGGAACAGAGCTGGGACCACGATGAAAGCCGGCTTCTGCTCAGGACCATATCCGCCCATCCCTGGCCCGACCTGCCCGTAAACGAGGCCCGGGAAATTGCCGACCGGCTGGCCGAACTGGCGGACAGCATCGAACTCTATCCCGAGCTCACGGCGGCGGCGGCCCGGTTTCCCTGCAGTGAAAAATGGAAAGAGTTCCTGCTGAGCCGGGTCAAATCCCCGATTCTCAAGCCGCACTACCGGGAAATCGCCCTTTTCATGACCCGCTTTGCCGACCAGGAAGCCATCCGCCGCCACCTGAGCAAACTGCTGCTGGATGTCGACTGGTCCTTCTCCTACCGCCTGCTCAGCCTGCTGGCGCCGGTTTTTACCAGCGCCGACGTCCCCCTCCTCCTGGGCCTGCTGAAAGACCGCGAAGAGCACCGGGAACTGACCATCAAAGAGCGCCTGACCCGGGGACGGGACCTGGAACAACTGCCCGAGGCCCTGGCGGAATTTTTCCAGCAGCAGCCGTCAATCGCCCGGCAGGTTGTCGAAAAACTGCTCACCGGGGTGGTTACCGGAGCCTTCAACACCCCGGAAAAACTGTTTGCCGAACTGCGGCGGGAACCGGCCGAACTCGCCGAACTGCTGCTGGGATCGGCCGGGGAAAACCAGACCGCGGAAACCGTCAGCCTGCCCCGCCTGCTGGTCTGGCACCTGCTCTCGGCAATCAAGGTTGACGGCAGCGATTGTTTTGCGCTAGTAGTACATCGAACCCGGCGTTACGACGGCTATTTCCGGCACCGGATCAGCGCCGTCCTCAATCGCCTGCTGGAACAGGAAAACGAATTGCAGGATCCCGGCAACCTGCCGATCCTGCGCCTGATCATCGACTTTATCCGGGGCCGTTCCGAATTTGACGAGTTGCGCCGGAAACTGCTTGACCGGGTTGCACTGGTCACTCGGCGCTGCCGTGAACTGAAGGTTTTCAGCGAAGCCTCTCAAACCCGGGACCTGATGGTTTTCAAGATCAGGAAACTGGGATAGGCTTGAGTCTCTCATGGGCATGAACATCTCGATATTTTTCAACAACGTCAACCTGCTGGTCTACGGCCAGGATGAAGAGACCGGAAAAATCGAACCGGTCCACCTGGGCGACATCTCGACCACGGTTGAAATCATGACCACCCGGGGCCCGGAAACACTCCACCTGGTTCCGGCCATGATCTGCTACGGCGACCGCATCTACTGCGGCCAGGAGGTCTTCAGCCAGAAAAAATTCAACTCCCCGGCAACCTTCAAATACATGAAGCAGTATATCGGCAAAGGCCAGCATCTGCACCGGATTATCGGCGACCAGGAGATTTCGACCTTCCAGGCGGCCAGCGACCTGATGATCAACATTATCGACCGGATCCACGAACGCTACGGCCGGGAGAACATCGGTATGATCGTTTTCATTGTCGAACCGTTGAACTTCTCGGTCTTTGCCTCACTCATCGAAAGCTTCTGCCTGCGCATCGGCCTGGTCAACTACAAGGTCGTGGACGAAGCGGTCTGCGCCCTGCTCGAATACAACCTCGCCAACCAGCTCGACCACCACCTGATCTATCTCCATTTCGGCTACACGACCATCGACCTGACCCTGCTCAAGGTCACCGAGAGCAACCGCGAACCCCGCCTGAAAAGTGTCATCATCTGCAGCATGCACAAAAATTACGGGGCCGTCGATATCGACAAGACGATCCAGGACTACTTTGCCGACCGCTGCCAGATCAGCATGAAAAAAGCCCGGGAAATCAGGGAGCAGCTGAATCGCCGGCCCCACTACCAGGAGACGGTCGACGGCCGGGAACTCAAGCTTTCCCGGCAGCAGCTCCATGTCATGCTGGACCGGAAAGGCTACGGCGAGGAGCTCAAGGTCCTGTTGCGCGACCTCTTCGACCTGGCCTCGGGTTACGGCGTCACTTACGAAAACATCAACTATGTTCTGGGTACCGGGCTGAGCCTGCCGACCCCTTACTACCACGATATCCTGAAGGCCTTTTTCGGCCCCAAGTTTCTCAGCCGGAAAGCCCACGACGCGATCCCTCTCGGGGCCCTGCGCTACCTCCAGAAGGGGGGCCGCCAGGCCACCATCAAGGCCAACTACGCCCTGCGCAGCCGCACCGCCCGGGGCGAAGGCTACCGTTTTGACATCATCGTTCCCAAGGGCACCCCCTACCCGACCCAGAACGGGGTTACCAGCATCATCGCCAACGGCTTTTATGCCGGCCAGATCGAGGTCGAACTCGATATCTTCCGCATGGACCGGCCCGAAAGCAGCAGCGACCGGGAAATCGTCATCGACGATACCGGCCGGATGCAGCTGGAAGAGAACCTGGGCGACGAGCAGCAGTCTTTCATCAACGAAGCCAGCCCCGAGATCATCCCCCTGGACCCGCCGGCCCTGGACAACGAACGCCGCCTGGAAATTACCTTCGACATCAGCCTGAACCGCGACCTCCTGATAACCGTCAAGGACTTGAGGCGCAACCAGACGATCTGGAAACGAAAAAAATCGGTGCGCCTGGAATGAAAAACGAAAACCTCGAAACCCGGCCGGCGGCTCTCCGTTCCCGCGCTCCCGAAAAACCGCCGCGGCAGACTTTCATCACGATCTCCCCGGATGGCGAAATTGCCGCCTGGGGGCTTGATCCAGACGTGGAAAAACTGATTTTGCGCTTGACCGGAAACCGGGAGTTGATTAAAGCTAACCGGAAAATGGCCTACGAATTGTGCGGTTAAAATCTCCCGGCCGCCGCTGCCGGCCGGCACAGCAAGGGGACCAGCGATGAACTTTCTCGACAATTTCAACACGACGATCCGCAGCAACCATTCCCTGATCAACATCGTAACTTACGAAGAGGCCAGGTTTCTCTTGATGGTGGCCGAGTCCCCGTTGTTCAAGGACAAAAGCATCATCGTCTGGGACCTGGCCGACGGCTTCAAGACGATCAAGGGCAGCACCAGCGGCATCAAGAACAAGGAGCGCGCCGACCCGATCCACTGCCTCCAGGAAGTCAAGAAGTTCAGCGGCAACGCTATCTTCATCCTGCGCGACTTCCACCTGCATTTCCGGGAAAGCATCATCCTGCGCTCGCTGCGCAACCTCAACCAGGACCTGCGCGCGAGCAAAAAGACCATCGTCATAACCACCCCGACCTCCACCCTGCCGGCGGAACTGCGTGAAGATGTCTGCCAGATCGAGCTTGAACTGCCGGGCTACAAGGAGATCGAGAAGGAACTCGACAACGTCGTTGCCAGCACGTCCCAGCCCAATCCGCCGACCCCGCAGCTCAAGGAAAAGATTGTCGAATCGACCCTGGGACTGTCGATGGTCAACATCAAGAACCTGTTTTCCCGAATCATCATCACCCACGGGGTTATCGATGAACGGGCGATAGAGATCATCCTGCACGAAAAACGCAGCATCATCAAGAAAGGGGAGATCCTCGAATTCTTTCCGGTCCAGGAAAGCCTCAACGATATCGGCGGGCTGGAAAATCTCAAGGCCTGGCTGCGCAAGCGCAGCCAGGTTTTCACCCACAAGGCCAAGGACTACGGCCTGCCGGCCCCCAAGGGAATCCTGATCATCGGTATTCAGGGCACCGGCAAAAGCCTGACCGCCAAGGCCACGGCCGGGCTCTGGAAACTGCCGCTGCTGCGCATGGACCTGGGCAAGGTCTTCGGCAGCCTGCTGGGTGAATCGGAACAGAATCTGCGCCAGGCCATCAACCTGGCCGAAACCATTTCACCCTGCATTCTCTGGGTTGACGAGTTGGAAAAAGCCTTTGCCGGCAGCACCGGCGGGGCCGGCGACGGCGGCACCTCGGCCCGCATTCTCGGCACCTTTCTCACCTGGATGCAGGAAAAAACCAAGCCGGTCTTCATCATCGCCACCGGCAACGACGTCGCCCAACTGCCGCCCGAGTTGATGCGCAAGGGCCGCTTCGACGAAATCTTCTTTGTCGACCTGCCCTCCAATTCGGAGCGCCAGGCGATTTTCAAGGTCCTGCTCGAGAAGGTCCGGCCGGTGATCCGCCAGTTCAACCTTGAAAAACTGGCCGAGGCCACCGAAGGCTACAGCGGAGCCGAAATCGAGCAGATCATCTATGACGCGATGTTCAATGCCTTCGACGACAACCAGCGTGAATTTACCGAAGAAGACATCCTGGGCAGCGTTTCGGAGATCATCCCGATTTCACGCCTGATGAGTGAGAAGATCGGGGCCCTCAGAACCTGGGCCACGCACCGGACCCGCAAGGCCAACAGCGAAACCTGAGAAGTATCCGACTAAACCTTTGGCAACCCAGTGAGGGAGCGGCCGCGAAACCAGGCCATGCGCCCCGAAGGAGTACGGCAATGTCACATTTCACCAAGCTCAGAACCAAGATCACCGACAAGATCTTCCTGAAAAAAGCGATCAGCGACATGGAACTGGAATACGAGGAGGGCAAGCTCAAGGCCAGGGGCTGGCTCTGGAAAAGGGAAAAGGCCGACCTGATCATCCCGACCAAAAGCGGCTATGACATAGGTTTCCGCTTCAACGGTGAAACCTACGACATCGTCGCCGACTGGGACTCGATCAAGGACGTCGACCAGGAGACTTTCGTCAATACCCTGAGTCAGCGCTACGCCTACAACGTAGTCAAGGAAACCCTGGCCCAGCAGGGTTTCCTCCTGACCGAGGAACAGGTCAAAAGCGGCAACATCAACCTGACCCTGAGCCGGGAGCAGTAGCTCCCCATACCCGACCGGTCACCTTTTCCGGCCTTAGACACGGAGACCAGAAATCATGGAAAAAATCAATATCACGATCGCCCGGGACGGTTCCGTCAAACTTGAACTGGACGGCTTTACCGGCGGCAAGTGCATGGAAGCGACCAAGGCCCTGGAGACCCTGCTGGGCGGCGAAGTAATCGAGCGGGAACTGACCAGCGAATACTACGCGGCCGAAGAGGTCAAACAGGAAGAAAAACTTTCCGCGACCTGATTTAAACCAGGCCGCAACCAGAGCGACAACCAACTTAAAGGGGCGCCCGCAAAACTTACGGACGCCCCTTTTCTGTTTTCCTTAACTTGCAACTATTCAGCTAATTTTTTTCCCCTCTTTCAGGAGGGGAGAGAAAAATTAGAGGTATTCCCGGATAAGGATTTCGGCAATCTGGACGGCGTTTAGGGCCGCGCCCTTGCGGATGTTGTCGGCCACGACCCAGAGGTTGAGGCCATTGGCGATCGATTCGTCTTCGCGGATACGGCCGACAAAGGTCTCGTCCCGGCCGGCGGCGTCAATCGCCAGGGGGTAGAGATTTTCTTCCAGCTCGTCGACCAGCTCGACCCCGGGGGCCTGCGCCATCAGTTCGCGAACCTCGGCAACCGAAATCTTTCTTTCGGTCTCGACATTGATCGACTCGGAGTGGCCGAAAAAAACCGGGACCCGGACCGCGGTAGCCGTGACCCCGACCCGATCGTCAGAGAAAATCTTGCGGGTCTCGTTGACCATCTTCATCTCCTCGCGGGAGTAGCCGTTATCGAGGAAGACATCGATGTGGGGCAGGCAGTTGAAGGCGATCTGGTGGGGGTAGACATTGACCGGGATTTCGTTCTCCTGGTTAAAAAGCGCCAGGACCTGCTTTTCGAGCTCGTCGATCGCCTTCTTGCCGCTGCCGGAGACCGCCTGGTAGGTCGAAACCACGATCCGGCGGATGCCGGCGGCATCGTAAATCGGTTTCAGGGCGACCACCATCTGGATGGTCGAACAGTTGGGGTTGGCAATGATACCACGGGACCGATAATTGGCGATTTCGCCGGGGTTGACCTCGGGCACCACCAGGGGAACATCGGGCTCCATGCGGAAGGCATTGGTGTTGTCGATAACGACGGCCCCGGCGGCGGCGGCGGCCGGCGCGAACCGGGTGCTGATCGAGCCGCCGGCCGAAAACAGGGCGATGTCGACCCCGGCAAACGAATCCTCGGTCAGTTCCTCGACCTGATACTCCCGGCCCTTGAATTCGTAACTCCTGCCGACCGAGCGGGCCGAGGCCAGCAGCTTCAATTCGGCAACCGGAAAATCCCGCCCCTCCAGGGTCGCCATCATTTCATTGCCGACGGCCCCGGTGGCGCCCACCACGGCAACGTTGTAAGCTTGTTTCCTCATCTGATTTCAACTCCCAGCTTCATGAAATATCTTTGCTGACTATTCAGCTAAATTTTATCTCCCCTCTTCCACCGGCCTACGCTATTCGGCCAGGCGCTTTTTCCAGTAAGCCATGAGACCGCCGGCATCGAGCAGGCCGCGCATGAATTCCGGCACCGGCCGGGCCGAGAAACTCCGCCCCGAGGTCAGATCTTCGATCAGCCCGGAGGCCGGGTCGATCCGGACCTCGTCGCCCTCGGCAATCGCCGCCGCGGCTTCGGACGATTCGAGAATCAAAAGCCCGGTGTTAAAAGCGTTGCGGTAGAAGATCCGGGCAAAGGTCGGGGCGATGACGCAGGCAACCCCGGCCGCCTTGATAGCAATCGGGGCGTGTTCGCGTGACGAGCCGCAGCCGAAATTCTTGCCGGCAATAATGATGTCGCCCGGTTTGACCCGGCCGGCAAACGCAACATCGGCATCTTCCATGCAGTGTTTGGCCAGTTCCTGCGGATCAGAGGTATTGAGATAACGGGCCGGGATGATCGCGTCGGTATCGATGTCGTCACCGAATTTCCAGGCCTTTCCCTTGATTGTGTCCATATCCTATTTCCCCTCCTCGCCCACAACCTCTTCCGGGGTCGCGATCCGGCCCAGCACGGCGCTGGCCGCGGCCACGGCCGGGTTGCTCAAATAGACTTCACTCTCGGGATGGCCCATGCGGCCGACAAAATTGCGGTTGGTGGTCGCCACGGCCCGTTCGCCGGCCGCGAGAATTCCCATGTGACCACCGAGACAGGGACCGCAGGTCGGCGGTGAAACCAGGGCCTCGGCATCGAGAAAGATTTCGACCAGCCCTTCCCTGACCATCTGCCGGTAGACCTCCTGGGTGCCGGGAATAATCATCAGCCGCAGATACGGGGCCGCTTTCCGGCCTTTCAGGATTTTGGCCGCCAGGCGGAAATCCTCGATCCGGCCGTTGGTGCAGGAGCCGATCACGACCTGGTCGACGGCAATCCCCGCGGCCGCCGCCTCGTCCACCGTCCGGGCCTTGTCGGGCAGCGGCGGAAAGGAGACCTGGGGCCGGATGCGGCTGACGTCGATCTCGATGGTCCGCACGTAGGCGGCGTCGGGATCGCTGGCAAAAACCGTATAGTCCCGCCGGGCCCGGGGACGGACGTAGTCGAGTGTGGTTTCGTCGGGCGCGATGATGCCGTTCTTGGCCCCGGCCTCGATCGCCATATTGGCCATCGACATGCGCCCGTACATCGGCAGTTCGGCAATCGCCTCGCCGGTAAACTCGAGCGCCTGGTAGAGGGCCCCGTCGACGGTCAGCTGGCCGATCGTGTAAAGGATCAGGTCCTTGCCCTCGACCCAGGGGCCGGGCCGGCCGCGGTAGACCACTTTGATACTTTCGGGCACCTTGAACCAGACCCGGCCGGTGGCCACCGCCGCCGCCAGGTCGGTGCTGCCGACCCCGGTGGCGAAAGCTCCCAGGGCCCCGTAGGTGCAGGTATGGGAGTCGGCCCCGACCACCAGGTCGCCGGGCACCACGAGTCCCTGTTCGGGAAGCAGTACGTGCTCGATCCCGACCCGGCCGATCTCGAAATAGTTTTCCAGTTCGTGCTTCTGGACAAACTCACGCAGGATCTTGGCCTGCTCGGCCGACTTGATGTCCTTGTTGGGAGTGAAATGATCGGGGATCAGCAGCACCCGCCCCCGGTCGAAAACCGTCTCGACCCCGAGCTTTTCAAATTCGGCTATCGCGATCGGGGCGGTAACATCGTTGGCCAGGGCGATATCGACCCGGGCCTCGATCAGCTGGCCGGGCTCGACCCGGTCGAGCCCGGCATGAAAGGCCAGGATCTTTTCCGTAATGGTCTGTGCCATTTCGTTATTATCTCCTTAAAATTGTAACTATTCAGCTAAATTCTATCTCCCCAACAACGCCGACGCCACGGCCGGCGGCCGGGCTAGACCGTCACCCGGGGACGGTTGCGCTTTTTGTATTCGAGCTTGTTCAGGGCGTTCATGTAGGCCCGGGCGCTGGCCACGACGACGCAGGTATGGGCCCCCTGGCCCATCACCGTGATGCCTTCTTCACGGATCCTGACGGTCACCTCGCCGAGCGCGTCCGCACCCCCTGTAATGGATTTGACCTCATAAGTCAAGAGACGGCTCCCGGTCCCGGTAAGCTTCTTGATGGTCTTGAAAACCGCGTCCACGGCCCCGTCGCCGAACTCGGCGCCGTGTTTGATTTCGCCCTCGTTTTCGATCTCCAGGGTGGCGCTCGGCATGGCCACGGTGCCGGAATTGATGCTGACGAAATTGAGCTTGTAGTAGTGGGGAATGCGGATGATCTCGTCGGCGATCAAAGCATCGATATCCTCGTCGAAGATCTCCTTTTTCTTGTCGGCCAGGGCCTTGAAGACGACAAAGGCCTTCTCCACCTGGTCGGGTTTGAGTTCGTAGCCGAGATCGCCGATCTTCTCCTGGAAAGCGTGGCGGCCGGAGTGTTTGCCCATGACCAGGCTGTTCTGGGTCAGGCCGACCGATTCCGGGGTCATGATCTCGTAGGTCAGCTTGTTTTTCAAGACCCCGTCCTGGTGGATTCCGGACTCGTGGGCGAAGGCGTTGGCCCCGACAATCGCCTTGTTGGGCTGGACCCGGATGCCGGTAACCTGGCTGACCAGGCGGCTGGCGGGATAGATCTGGGTGGTAACGATTCCGGTCGTGCAGTTGAAGGAGTCGGGCCGGGTCCGCATCGCCATTACCAGCTCCTCGAGGGAAGCGTTGCCGGCCCGCTCGCCGATGCCGTTGATCGTGCATTCGACCTGGCGGGCCCCGGCCTCGATCGCGGCAATCGAGTTGGCGGTGGCCAGGCCGAGGTCGTTGTGACAGTGGACCGAGATGATGACCCCGTCGCCGCCGTGCGGCAGCCGGCGGCGGATCTCCTCGATCATCGAGTAGTACTCTTTCGGCACGGTGTAGCCGACGGTGTCGGGGATGTTGATGGTCCGGGCCCCGGCCTCGATCACCGCGGTGAAGATCCGAACCAGAAAGTCGATTTCGCTGCGGGTCGCGTCTTCGGCCGAAAACTCGATGTTCGAGGTCAGGCCGGCGGCGTATTTCACCGCCTCGACGGCCTGTTCGAGCACCGCGTCGGGCTCCATCTGGAGCTTGTATTTCATATGAATCGGCGAGGTCGCGATAAAGGTGTGGATGCGGGGGTCGGCCCCCGCCCTGAGAGCTTCCCAGGCCCGGTCGATGTCGGTCCGGTTGGCCCGCGCGAGGCCGGCCACCTGGCAGCCCCGGATCTCGTCGGCGACCAACTTGACACCAGCGAAATCCCCTTCCGAGGCGATCGGGAAACCGGCCTCGATGACGTCGACCCCGAGCTTTTCGAGCTGCCGGGCAACCATGAGTTTCTCCTCGACGTTCATGCTGGCCCCGGGCGACTGCTCACCGTCACGCAAGGTCGTGTCGAACACGATAACTTTTTCCTTACCCATTTTTCTTCTCCTGGAAATAGAATGGTTAACAAGAATATATGCAAAGCTAAAAAAACCCCTGGCGGCGCTATGCGGACCCAGGGGCTTTTGACTTCAAGCGGGAAACTTATACAGGCTTCGCAGTCTATTTCACTGGCGTCTCCGTTTCCGACTTCCGGTCACCCCTCGAGGTCCACGAGGTCAACCGCCTTAGTAGTCCGGTCAACCTTAGCAGGGCCTTGAACGGCCCGGAAAAGGTATAGATCAGGGCCAGGACAAAGAGGGAGACTTCGGGTTCGGCGGCGATCACGATAAAGACCATGGCCAGCATGACCAGGGCGATAAACGGAACCCGGCTGTGCAGCAGGCTCTCCTTGAAAGCCGGATACTTGATGTTGCTGACCATCAAAAAGGCCAGGGCGTAACAGAGCAGCAGAAGAACGATGTTGCGCTCGATCCCGACGGCGCCCAGATGGTTGGTGATCAGGACCGTGGTCGCCAGCATGCTGGCGGCCGCGGGGATCGGCAGACCGTTAAAAACCCCCTTGTCCAAGGAGTCGACCTGGACATTGAAACGGGCCAGTCGCAAGGCACCGCAGGCGGTAAAGAGAAAAGCGGCGAGCCAGCCGAAGCGGCCAAAGGAGGAGAGGCTCCACAAAAAGACCAGGAGCGCCGGCGCCACCCCGAAGGAAAGCAGGTCGGCCAGGGAATCGAATTCCATGCCGAAACGGCTGGTGGCCTTCATCATCCGGGCAACCTTGCCGTCAAGGATATCGAAGATATTGGCCACGATAATCGCCGTGGCGGCCGTGGCGTAATCTCCCTTGATCGCCGAGATGATGGCAAAAAAGCCACAGAAAAGATTGCCCATCGTAAACAGGTTGGGCAGGATGTAGATGCCGCGTATCAAAACCGTTCCTCGTGGTTCAACTGGAAAATCAGCCGGATTACAAAAACCCCGTCAGTACCCTATTAACATAATCAGGCATCTTTTGGCAAGTAGCCGATAACGGTCTCGCCGGCCTTGACGTGCTGGCCCGGGCTGACATCGATCTCGGCCGCCGGGGGCAGGTAGAGATCAACCCGGGAACCAAACCGGATCAGGCCGCAGCGCTGCCCTTTTTCGACGGCCTCGCCGGGCTCGACAAAACATACGATGCGGCGGGCGATGAGCCCGGCAATCTGGACAAAAGCCAGCCGCCGGCCCTGTTCGTCATCCATGACGATCAGGTTGCGCTCGTTCTCTTCGGCGGCCTTGTCGAGATTGGCGGAAAAGAACTTGCCGGGCCGGTAAAATATGCCGACTATCCGGCCGGCGGCCGGAACCCGGTTGATATGGACGTTGAAGACCGACATGAAGATCGAAACCTTGATACTGGCACCCATCTCGGCCGCCGCCGGGGCCTCGGTTTCGGTGATCGAAAGCACCTTCCCGTCGGCCGGCGACACCAGGCTGCCGGCTTTTTGCGGGGGAAATCTCTCCGGATCACGGAAAAAGGCGCCGCAGAAGATACCAAGCAGCAGGCAGGGCTTCCACAGCCAGCCCCAGCCCAAAATCAGAAAAATGATCGTGGCCAGGCCGAAACCAAGCAGCCAGCGATGCCCTTCCGGATGAATTCGATTGAGCAGGGGTATATTGTCAAGATTCACTTTAATCAGCTCTCCCTGGGCCGTTTACCGCGGGT
Organism: Pseudomonadota bacterium; assembly: GCA_015486445.1. GTDB lineage: Bacteria > Desulfobacterota > Anaeroferrophillalia > Anaeroferrophillales > Tharpellaceae > JAADEO01. The sequence continues at coordinate 18,412 of WFRT01000177.1, forward strand.
CGAAAAAAACGGAAACCGCTAGTTCTTATCCTTGTCAACCAGCTTTTTCTGGCTGATCCAACTCATCATCGACCGCAGTTTCCGGCCGACCTCCTCGATTTCATGTTCTTCTCCCTGACGGGTCAGGGCGTTGAAAACCGGACGGTTGGCCTGGTTTTCGAGAATCCATTCCCGGGCGAAAGAGCCGTCCTGGATCTCTTCGAGAATCTCGGCCATGGCCTCGCGGCTTTCCGCGTTGATGACCCGGGGACCACGGGTCAAATCGCCGAACTGGGCCGTGTTGCTGATCGAATAGCGCATGTTCGAGATGCCGCCCTCGTAGATCAGGTCGACAATCAGCTTAAGCTCGTGCAGGCACTCGAAATAGGCCATCTCGGGAGCGTAGCCGGCGTCGACCAGGGTCTCGAAACCGGCCCGGATCAGTTCGGTGACCCCGCCGCACAAAACCGCCTGTTCACCGAAGAGATCGGTTTCGGTCTCTTCCTTGAAGCTGGTCTCGATGATCCCGGCCCGGCCGCCGCCGATGCCGCAGGCGTAGGCCAGGGCCACATCGCGGGTGTCGCCGGTCGGGTCCTGGTTAACCGCGATCAGGGTCGGCACGCCCATGCCCTCGGTATATTCGTGGCGGACCAGGTGGCCCGGCCCCTTGGGGGCGGCCATGAAGACGTTGACCCCGGCCGGGGGTACGATCTGGCCGTAGTGAATATTGAAACCGTGGGCAAAAGCCAGGTAGTCGCCCTCCTCGAGATTGGGCGCCACATCTTCACGGTACATCGCGGCCTGGAGTTCGTCAGGCACCAGGATCATTACCACCCGGGCCGCCTTGACCGCCTCGGCGGTGGGCAGCAGGGGCAGGCCGCCGGCCTCGGCTTTTTTCCAGGAACTGCCACCGGGCCGCAGGCCGACCACGACGTCAAACCCGCTTTCGCTCAGGTTATGGGCATGGGCGTGGCCCTGGCTGCCGTAACCGATAACGGCGATTTTCTTTCCCTTGAGAACCGACAGGTCGGCGTCTTTTTCGTAGTACAGTTGCATTTTTAACTCCTTACTTAATTCTCTTTTCCGGAATCCACCTCCGGCTTGACCGCCTCTATACACCAAGTACGGTAATATTTTAACTAAAAACGTAACTATTCAGCCAAATCCGGGGTCGGGCGCGGCTTTTCTTCGCTAAGCGTTAAGATTTCTGTTTTTCCACGCGCTCGCTTCGCCCGCATTGCAAAACTCGCTTACGCTCAGACAGTTGCAATGCTTATGGGCTCCCGCTTAGCTTAAGAAAAACGACGAAATCTTTCCGAAACCGCTCAGAAAAACCACCCCCGCCCCCTCCTGAAAGATGGGAGATAGAATTTAGCTGAATAGTCACAAAACTTCTTACAAGGTTTCCGTCAGGATATTACCTGGCCCCGTCGCGGCCCAGGGCGACGAGACCGGTGCGGGCCATCTCGCGAATGCCGAACGGGGCCAGCACCTTCAGGGCCGTGCCGATTTTCTCCCGGGCCCCGGTCAATTCAACCACCAGCGAGCGGGGCCCCAGTTCCAGCACCCGGCCCTGGTAGACCTCGACCAGGCGCAGCAGTTCAAGACGCTTGGCGCCGGAGCCGGAGGCAAACTTGATCAGTACCATTTCGCGGGCCATCTGGGTGGATTCGGTCAGTTCGACAACCTTGATGACGTTGATCAGCTTGTTGAGCTGCTTGGTAATCTGTTCGATTATGTGATCATCGCCGGTGGTCACGATGGTCATGCTGGAAACCGTCGGATCGTCGGTCTCGGCCACGGTCAGGCTCTCGATGTTAAACCCCCGCCCGCTGAACAGGGAAGCGATCCGGGAAAGCACCCCGAATTCGTTTTCAACCAGTACGCTGATAATATGCTTTCTCATAATTCCCCCCTAAACCAGCAGCATGTTGGAAATCGCCTCGCCGGCGGGTACCATCGGGTAAACATTTTCTTCCGGGGCGACCTTGAAATCGACGATCACCGGCCCGGGATGGGCGAAAGCCCGCAGCAGGGTCTCTTCGACCTCGGCCGGCTTCTCAGCCCGCAGGCCCAGGGCCCCGTAGGCTTCAGCCAGTTTGACGAAATCCGGAGCGTGGTCCATCGTCGTAGCCGAGTAGTGGCGGTCAAAAAAGAGCTCCTGCCACTGCCGCACCATGCCCAGGTAGCCGTTATTCAGGATAATCACCTTGACCGGCAGCTGGTACTGGACCACAGTGGCCAGTTCCTGGATGTTCATCTGGATGCTGCCGTCGCCGGCGATATCGAGAACCAGGCGGTCGGGGAAGGCAACCTGGGCGCCCATGGCCGCCGGCAGGCCGTAGCCCATGGTCCCCAGCCCCCCCGAGGTCAGCCAGGTTCGGGGCTTGGTGAAGGTAAAGAACTGGGCCGCCCACATCTGGTTCTGTCCGACCTCGGTGCTGACGATCGGGTTGCGATCACGGGTCAGCTGACTGATCTTTTCAACCACGAACTGGGGCTTGATGATCTCCTCGTCGCGGACGTATTCAAGTTTGTGCAACTCCCGCCAGTAGGCAACCTTCTCCAGCCACTCGTCATGGCCGGCGACGCACTCGGCCGCCGCCTGATCGGAACTGCGAACCACCTCCAGCATTTTCTGGAGAACGTCGCCGACGTCACCGACAATCGGGATGTCGACAACCACGTTCTTGCTGATTGAGGTCGGGTCGATGTCGACATGGATGATCTTGGCCCCGGGAGCGAACTGGTCGATGCGGCCGGTAACCCGGTCGTCGAAGCGGGCGCCGAAGGCGACCATGACATCGGACTTGGTCACCGCCATGTTGGCCCGGTAGGTGCCGTGCATGCCGAGCATGCCGAGCGACAGGGGATCGTCTTCGGGAAAAGCTCCCAGCCCCATCAGGGTCGTGGTCACCGGGATCTTCAGCCGCCGGGCGAGTTCGGTAAGCTCGGCCGAGGCATCCCCCAGGACCACCCCGCCGCCAACGTAAAAAAGCGGCCTTTTGGCCTTGAAAAGTTGCTGCATGGCCCGCTGAACCTGGCCGGGATGGCCGGCATAGTTGGGATTGTAACCTTTCAGGACCGGCTTTTCCGGTTTTTTCTTGGCGCATTTGCCGCCGATCACATCCTTGGGCAGGTCGATCAGGACCGGGCCGGGCCGACCGGAATTGGCGATGTGAAAGGCTTCGTTGATAATCCGTTCGAGATCTTCAACCTTTTTGACCAGGTAATTATGCTTGGTGCAAGGCCGGGTAATGCCGACGATGTCGGCCTCCTGGAAGGCATCGTTGCCGATCAGCGGGGTCGGCACCTGGCCGGAAAAAACCACCAGCGGAATCGAGTCCATGTAGGCGGTAGCCAGTCCGGTCACCGTGTTGGTGGCCCCCGGTCCCGAGGTTACGATGGCAACCCCGGTTTTGCCGGTGGCCCGGGCGTAGCCGTCGGCGGCATGGACGGCGGCCTGCTCGTGGCGCACCAGGAAATGCCGGCAACTGTACTCCGGCAGACAATCATAAAGGTTGATCACGGCCCCGCCGGGATAGCCGAAAACCACATCAACCCCCTGTTCTTCGAGAACCTCGAGCAGGATCTGAGCTCCGCTTAACATCTTCTTCATGGATTCCTCTCCCTCGTTAATCACCAGCCCCCGGCACGCCGCCGTCACGGGGCCAGGGGTCCGGTCAAAAGACCACAGGTTTCGGGCTGACCGCAAATCAGGTTAAGGTTCTGGACAGCCTGTCCGGCCGCCCCCTTAACCAGGTTGTCGATCGCGGCAAAAAGCACCAGCTGGCGGCCCTCTCCTCCCACAACGAAGCCAATATCGCAAAAGTTGCTGCCCCGGACCGCGCTTAAAGCCGGCAGTTCGCCATCCGGCAAAAGACGGACGAAAGGTTCACCGGCATAGCTGTCGGCCAGAAGTTTCTCGATCTCCCGGCCCTCGACCGGCCGCTCGAGGGTCAGATAGATCGAAGAGAGAATGCCCCGGTTAACCGGCAGCAGGTGGGGAACAAATAACAGGTTCGGGCGCTGGCCGACGGCCCGGCCCAGCTGCTCCACCATTTCCGGCTGGTGGCGATGCCGGCCCGCTTTATAGGGTTTGAAACTTTCATTGACCTCGCAGTAGAGCGATCCCGGGCTCAGTCCGCGCCCGGCCCCGCTGGTTCCCGACTTGGCATCGACCACGACCGGGCTGGCGGGCGCCACCAGGCCGGCCTTGAGCATCGGGGCCAGCGGCAGGATAACGCTGGTTGGGTAGCATCCGGGGTTGCCGATCACCTGCCCGCTTACGATCTGGTCGCGAAAAAGTTCGGGCAGACCGTAGACCGAGACTTCCAGGACTTCGGGACGGGTGTGAGGCTGGTACCACTGTTCGTAAAGATCCCGGTCGGAAAAACGATAGTCGGCACTCAGGTCGATTACTTTTTTCCCGGCCTGGTAAAGCTCGGCCACGACCTCGATCGCGGCCTTGTGGGGCAGGGCCGTGAACACCACCTCGGCGGCCGCGGCCACGGCCGCCACCCGGTTGTCGCTGAACTTGAGTTCCACCAGGCTGCGCAGGGAGGGGAAAACCGAACTTACCGGCATCCCGGCATACTGCCGGGAGGTCACCATGGTCAATTCAACCCCGGGATGGGCGCTCAGGATCCGCATCAATTCGACCCCGGTATAGCCACTGGCCCCGATAATCGCCACTCTTGTTTTCGTCATGACTCCATCCACCTAATCAATCCGCCAATCCCGAGCCGGGAACAATCCCCGCAACCCGGACTCTCCTTTGCCTGCCGTAAAGCGCTCGCTTCGCCCGCACCCCAAGGGCACTTCCGTTGGGCGCATGCAAAACTCGCTGCGCTCAGACAGTTGCAATGCTTATGGGCTCCCGCTCGCTGGGAAAAACGACGAAATCTTTCCGAAACCGCTCTGAAAAACCACCCTCACCCCCTCCTTCAAAGAGGGGAGATAAATTTAGCTGAATAGTTACAATTTAGCAAGCAACCGGGAAAGCACGAAAAAGGGGAGACCGTTCTGCCGGCCTCCCCTGGTGTCTGAGCTTGTTGGCTGCTCCCAGTCGACTTTAACGTTTCGAGAACTGGTAACGGGCCCGGGCACCACGCTGGCCGTATTTTTTGCGCTCCTTAATTCGCGCATCGCGGGTTAGAAACCCCGCCTTCTTAAGTAGGCCGCGCAACTCGGGATTGTAGGCCTGCAGTACCTTGCTGATACCGTGCTTGACGGCCCCGGCCTGGCCGGAGATACCGCCCCCGGAAACCTTGATCATGAAGTCGAACTTGTTCTCGTTTTCAGTCATGGTCAGAGGCTGGAAGATAATCTCCCGCGCCGTCTCCAGGGTAAAATAGTCATTCACCGGACGGCCGTTGACCTTGATTTCACCGCTTCCTTCACTGAGCCAGACCCTGGCGATCGAAGCTTTCCTCTTGCCCGTGGCATAATACTTTGTCGCTGTCATATCAGAACCTTAAAAAAATATAAAATGATTAACTGTCCGATCCCGGGTCACTGGTTTCCGAACCCCCGGGCAGCCCCGGTCAAACTTCCCGCGGGGCCGGCTTCTGGGCCGCGTGGCAATGCTCGGAACCGGCATAGACTTTAAGCTTTTTCATCAGCTTGCGCCCCAGTTTGTTCTTCGGCAGCATGCCCTTGACGGCCAGGTTGATAACCTCTTCCGGCTTCTTTTCCAGCATTTCACCGGCAGTCATCGATTTAATGCCGCCGGGGTAGCCGGTATGATGATAATAAACCTTGTCGCTGACCTTGTTGCCGGTCAGACGAATGGCCGCGGCGTTGATCACGACAACAAAATCCCCGGTGTCGACATGGGGGGTGAACTCGGGCTTGTCTTTACCCCGAAGAATCCGGGCAACTTCACTGGCCAGGCGGCCCAGGACCTTGCCCCGGGCATCGATGAGATGCCACTTCTGCTCGAGTTCCCCCGGCTTAGCCATGTAGGTCTTCATTATTTCTCTTTCTCCAACTCAAAAAACTTCCGGCGCCCGAGGGGCGGCGGGGATATGAAGCTTAAAAAATCTCTCCACCCGAATCCCGGGCAGGCGCTGAATTTGAAGGGGAGTCTTTTAGTACACCGCCCCGGCAATTGTCAAGGCTTTTTTCGCAAAAAGTCCCGGCGCCGTTCGGCGAAAAGCGCCAGCACCAGGTCGAGATCGGCAAATTCGAGGTCGGCGCTCAGGGTCACCCTGAGCCGGGAAGAGCCTTCGGGCACGGTCGGCGGCCGGATACCCTGAATGAAAACCCCGCGCTCCAGAAACCAGGCGCTCAAGGCCATGGTCTTCTCCGCCGGGCCGACCAGGACCGGGATGATCGGGGTGGGATCCTCGCCCACCGGCAGGCCCAGATCCCGCAGCCCGGAACGAAAACGGGACCCCAGCAAAGCCAGCTTCGCAATCCTTTCCAGCTCCCGGTCCACCACTTTCAGGGCCTCCCGGGAGGCCGCCAGCACCGCCGGCGGCAGGGCCGTGGTGTAGATAAAGCTGCGGGCCCGGTTGACCAGATAGTCAATCAGTTCCGGAGCCCCGGCAACATAGGCGCCGAAACTTCCCAGGGCCTTGCCCAGGGTCCCCATCTGGACATCGATATCCCGCCAGTCGAGCCCGAAATATTCGGCCGACCCGCGACCGGTCTCCCCGATCACCCCGGTGGCGTGGGCGTCGTCGACCACCACCAGGGCGTCGTATTGACGAGCCAGGCTGACAATTTCCGGCAACGGTGCCAGATCACCGTCCATGCTGAAAACACTGTCGGTGACAATCAGCCGGCGGCGGAAATTACGGCCTCCCTCCCGCAACCGGCTGGCCAGGTGATCGACATCACGGTGCCGGTAGATCTCGAGCCGGGCTTGCGAAAGCCGGCAGCCGTCGACGATGCTGGCATGGTTCAGGGCGTCGCTGTAGATCACGTCCCCGGCCCCGGCCAGGGTCGTCATCAGCGCCAGGTTGGCGACATAGCCACTATTGAAAACCAGGGCCGCCGGGGCTTTTTTAAAGGCCGCGAGATCCTCCTCGAGGGCCCGGTGGGCGCTCATGGTCCCGGAAATCAGGCGTGAAGCCCCGGCCGAACACCCTTCCTTTCCCAGGGCCCGGGCGGCGGCCCGGGCGAGATCGGGATGTTCGGCCAGACCGAGATAATTGTTGGAACAGAGCAGCAGCACCGGCCGGCCGTCGAGAACCACCCGGGCCCGCTGGGGTCCGGCCACGGTGCGCAGGAAACGCCGACGGCTGTTGGCGTCCAGTTGCCGCAGTTCCTCCCGCAGCCCGGCCAGGGCGCTTTTTCCTTCTCCCGAAATCATTTGCCGTCGTCCCCGTCAAAATCGGCCCAGGCCGCCAGCATGAGCCGGTCATCTTCCCACTGCCGGCCCCGGGTGGTGAGATAGTTGCCAACCATCAGGCCGTTGGCCCCGGCCGCGAAAACCAGGCCCTGAAAATCCCCGAAGGCCCGCTGCCGGCCGCCGCAGATCCGGAGGTCGCGGGTCGGGTTGACCAGCCTGAACATGGCAACCGTGAGCAGCGCGGCCCGGGGGGACAGGCCGGGCTGTCCGGCCAGCGGCGTGCCGGGAACCGGCTGGAGAAAATTAAGCGGAATCGAATCAACCTCAAGCCGGTTCAGCTCGAGGGCCAGTTCAACCTGCTGGGCCGGGCTCTCTCCCAGCCCCATGATGCCGCCGCTGCAGACATAGAAGCCGGCTTTTTTGGCCAGCTTCACGGTCTCGACGGCCCGTTCGTAGGAATGGCTTGTGCAGATCGAAGGAAAGAAGCTGCGGGCCGTCTCGAGGTTGTGATGATAGTGTTTCAAGCCGGCCCGGCGGTAGAGCTCGACCGCCTCGGCATCGAGAAATCCGAGAGAGGCGCAGGGCCCCAGGCCGAGCCCGGCCAGACCTTCAAGCATGGCCGCGATCCGGGCCTGCTCGGCGGCATCGCCGACCGCCGTGCCGCTGGTCACCACCGAAAAGTTGTCGACTCCCGCTTCCCGCATCGACCGGGCCCGGTCCAGCAGTTCCTCGACCGTAATCAGGGGAAAGGTTTCAACCCCGGTTTTCCAGGCCGCCGACCGGGCGCAGAAGGCACAATTTTCTCCGCAGCGCCCCGACTTGGCGTTGGCAATCGCGCACCGCGCGATCCGCCGGCCGCAGTGATGACGCCGCAGGCGGTTGCACAAGGGCAGCAGGGAGAAAATTTCCGGCCCCGGCAGCCCGGTCACGGCAATGGCCAGTTCACCGTCCAGCCCCTCGCCGTCCAGCAGTCGGGGCAGCCGGCGGGCAATTTCCGCAACAATTTTTTCCGGCTTCATGCTCAATCACAAATTCCTTTCCCTGCCCGCATCAGTCATGCTATTTTACCGGGCATGGCATTCAATCGCAAAGACGGTTACTGGAAACAGGCCAAACGCGAAGGCAAACGCTCCCGGGCGGCCTACAAGCTCGAAGAGATCGACCAGCGCTTCCGGCTTTTCCGCAAGGGTCAGAAGATCCTTGAACTGGGGGCCGCGCCGGGCGGCTGGATGGAATATATCGCCACCCGCCTGGGCCCGGACGGCCGTGTCCTGGGGCTTGACCTGCAGCCCATCAGAGACCTGCCGGCCCCGCCCTGCCTGACCCTGGTGGCCGACATCCTGCTCCCGGAAACCGAAACCCGGATCGACGAACTCATGCCGCCGCCAATCGACGGGGCGGTCTCCGACCTGGCCCCCAACCTGACCGGGATCAGGGCCACCGACCAGGCCAACTCGATTGCCATGCTTGAGAAAGCCCGGGAGTTGGTGGCACCGAGGCTGGCGGACAACGGCTTTTTCCTCTGCAAGGTTTTCCAGGGCAGCGAACTCAAGCCCTTTCAGAAAAGGCTCGAGCGTGATTTCCGCAAGGTTGTCCTGGCCAAGCCCCGGGCAAGCCGCAAAAGCTCGACCGAAATCTATCTCGTGGCCACCGGCTACGCCGGCAGGAGCAGGCGCCAGTAAAGCGCTACCAGCTGCGGCCCGCAAAACAGGTACAAAAGCCCCCCGGCGGCCAGGAACGGACCGAAAGGAATGGCATACTTGCCGTCCCGGCCATACGCCAGCATCAAGCCGACCCCAACCACGGCACCACTTAAGGAACTCAACAGGATAATCGGCAGCAGGGCCCGCCAGCCGAGAAAAGCCCCGAGCAGGGCCAGCAGCTTGAAATCACCTCCGCCCATCCCCTCCACTCCGGTTACCATATAGTAGCCGCGTGCCACCAGCCACAACACGGCATAACCGCAGACGGCACCGAGCAGCGACTCAGACCAGGCCAGCCCGGCCCACCACCAGGACCCGGCCAGGCCGACAACCACTCCCCCGAGGCTGAAAGTGTCGGGAATGATCTGGAACTCGAGATCGATGAAGGTTATCGGTACCAGGAGAAAAATCAGCACCAGGGCGCCGAGCAGTTCCCGGGAGAAGCCAAAGCGCCAGGCGGCAAGGCCGAACAGCAGGCCGGTCAGGCCCTCGACCAGGGGGTAGCGCCAGGAAATCGGCTGGCGGCAGAAATAACAGCGGCCGCGGAGCAACACAAAGGTCAGCAGGGGGATATTGAGCCAGAACGGCAGCCGCCGCCCGCACCGGGGACAGTGGGAGGGAGGGGAAACCACCGACAACCCGCGCGGTATCCGGTAAATGCAGACATTGAAGAAACTGCCGCAAACCAGCCCCAGAATCACCACCCAGAGGGTTAGAAAAAGGCCGCCGGTCATGGCCCGGTCACCCCGTCCCCGGGCCGGCAGGCAACCCGGGAGAAATTAGGCGGTTGAACAAAAACCACAATTATGGTATACATGTATTTCTACATAACAGCTTGTGAAATAAAGTTTCAACCCGACCGGCAAGCAGCCAGCCAGCGCAACAGCCGCCGGGCCATAACATGTCAACAGGCTTTTTGCCAACAAAAAATCATCTCGCCGGAGGCCCCGGGTTTTCGACCTGATGTTGCCAACCGAGAAAGACGGGAACCGATATACCATGGGAAAACAGACCAGCAATGCTTTCAACATCGGGGACCTGGCGGTCTACCCGGGCCATGGCGTAGGCCGGATCAACGCCATTGAACGGCGCGAGGTCTGCGACAAAATCCAGGAGTTCTACATCATGGTCATCCTGGACAGCAACATCACGATCATGATTCCCAAGAACAACACCACCAATGTCGGTCTGCGCCAGCTGGTCAACCAGGAAGAGGTCAAAAAGGTCTACAAAACCCTCAAAAAACGGCGGGTGAAACTTTCCCACCAGACCTGGAACAAGCGTTACAAGCAGTTCCATGACAAGATCAAAAGAGGGTCGCTGTTCGAAGTCGCCGAGGTTTTCCGGGATCTCAACCTGATCAGTCTGAACAAGGAGCTCTCTTTCGGCGAGCGTAAAATGATGGAAACCGCCAAGCACCTGATCGTCTCCGAACTGGCCCGGGCCCGGGCCCTTTCCGAAAGCGAGATCGAGCAGGAGATTCACGAAATCTTCGTCAGTGACGCCAAGGAAACCTGAGTCCTGGCGCCCGCCCCACCCCGATGCCTTTGAACTTTAAAACCCTGTCACCCGTGCACGAGAAAAATCTTGCTCATAATCCGTACTTTTTTCACCCTGGCGGCCGCCCTGCTTTCTTTCCAGATCGCCAAAGCCCAGCTCCACCGGGTTGACTACGCCTGTGTCGCTTTTTTCGTCGCCGGCTGCCTGGTGGCCTACCTCTTCTACCTGGTCAGCCGCCTGAAACAGATTCCCCTGCGCACCATTCTCGGGGGATTCACCGGCATGGTGGTCGGGCTCTTCATCGCCAACCTGCTGCTCCGCGGAGCGCCGTTCGTCGACCTCTTCGACAACCCACGGACCAATTTCACGCTCTACCTGCTGGTCTACTCGTTGCTGGCCTACGTGGCCCTCGAAGTCGGCCTGAAAAAAGGTGACGAATTCGACCTCATCCGGGCCCTGGTCAGCAAGAAGAAGGAGGACCAGGAAAAGATCGTCGACACCTCGGTCATCATCGACGGCCGCATCGCCGACGTCTGCGAAACCGGTTTTATCGAGGGGACCCTGATCATCCCCCAGTTCGTTCTGCATGAACTGCAGTCGATTGCCGATTCACCCGACTCGCTGAAGCGCACCCGGGGCCGGCGGGGGCTGGACATCCTGAAACGCATCCAGAACCAGGCCAAGGTCAAAATCGTCATCACCGACGAAGATTTTCCCCGGGTCAAGGAGGTCGACGCCAAGCTCGTCGCCCTGGCCAAAAAGCGGGAAGCCAAGATCCTGACCAACGATTTCAATCTCAACAAGGTGGCCGACCTCCAGGGGGTCGAGGTTCTCAATCTCAACCAACTGGCCGAAGCCTTGAAACCGCTGGTCCTGCCGGGCGAGTCGATGGACGTCCTGATCAGCCGGGAAGGCAAGGAACCCGACCAGGGGGTCGCCTACCTCGACGACGGAACCATGGTGGTGATCGACCACGGCCGGGAACGGGTGGGAGAAACCGCCAAGGTAATCGTCACCAGCGTTCTCCAGACCACGGCCGGCCGAATGATCTTTGCGAGATGCAAGAATGGCGGCTGAAAAGGTGACGACCCGGGGTTACGCCGTAATCGTCGCGGCCGGCGCCGGTCGGCGCTGCCCGGGACCTCTGGCAAAACAGTTTCTCGAACTCGAGGGCCAGCCCCTCTACCTCTGGAGCGTCAAGGCTTTTCTGCAGGACCCCCGGATTCATGGAGTGGTGCTGGTGGGACCGGCCGCCGACGAAGCGGCCCGGGCCGGGATGCGGGAGGCGGTGCGGGCTTTTCCCCGGGTTCTGGCGGTCGTTGCCGGCGGGCCGACCCGCACCGATTCGGTGGCCTGCGGGATCGACGCCCTGACCGAACAGGTGGCCCTGGCGGACAACGATCCGGTTCTCATCCATGACGGCGCCCGCCCCCTGGTCTCCGCCGAACTGATTGCCCGGATCATCGATGAAACCGCCGCCGGCCGGGTCGCCATCCCGGTAACCACTCCCACCGCCACGGTCAAGCAGCTCGACCGGAACACTATCCTGAAAACCCTGCCCCGGGAGACTCTCGGCCTGGCCCAGACCCCCCAGGGACTGCCCTGCAAACTGTTGCTCCGGGCCCTGGAGTATTACCGGCGCCACCCCGATCCCGCCCGCCCGGCCACGGATGAGAGCGCCCTGGTCGAAGCCCTGCCGGAGGCTTTGCGGAAGGGCTTTAACATCGTTGCCGTCGCCGGGGAAACCCGCAACCTGAAAATCACCTTTCCGGAAGACCTCAGGCTGGCCCGGGCCCTGCTGCCGCAATCGCTGCAAGAGCACGGTTCCTTCCCCGCTCCGCCTTTCGCCACCGGTTTCGGTTATGACGTCCACGCCTTCGCCAACCAACGCGAGCTGGTCCTTGGGGGCGTAAAAATCCCTCAACACACAGGGCTCGCCGGACACTCCGACGCCGACGTCCTGGTTCACGCCCTGGTCGACGCCATCCTCGGAGCTGTCGGCGCGGGAGACATCGGCCAACTCTTTCCCGACCACGACCCCGCTTACAAGGACATGTGCAGCCTGCGCTTTCTGGAAAAAGCGGTTGAGCTGGTGCGGGCGCAAGGACGGCTGCTCCTGGCCGCCGATATAACCGTGGTGGCCGAAACCCCGAAACTGGCACCCCACATCCCGGCCATGCGAAACTGTCTGCTGGAGGTTTTAGGCCCCTGCCAGCTCAATCTCAAGGCAACCACCAGCGAAGGCCTCGGGTTTACCGGTCGCCGGGAGGGCATTGCCGCATACGCCATCGTCACGGTGGCGGCTCCATGAACCTGCCCCGGCCGAGATGAGCAAAAACTTTCGCGCAAACCAGATTTCCCGGCCCGCACCCGCGAAAGGTTCGGGCCGGCCCAGTGAAAACCAGGCTTGGATGCTGGCCCTGGGAGTCTCGATCCTGATCCACATCCTGATCCTGCTCCCTTTGACCGACTACAACCCGTTCCGCTTCAACCCGGCCGGTCAGACCGTCAAGGTCCAGCTCCTCGAGCCGCGGGCCGTGGCCAGGACCAGGAAAAAGCCCTCGCGCCAAGTGAAGAAAACCGTTGTCAAACACCGGAAGCAACGTAAACTCAAGCAAAAGCCTAAGAAAAAGCCGGTCAAGACGAAAAAGCCCAAACCGGTCAGCAAAAAATCGCTCCTGGCCCGGAAAAAGAGCCGGCCCCGCAAGCCCAAACCGCAGAAAGCGGCCGACAGCCGCCTGGCAAAAATCAAGAAGAAACTGGCCCGGCAGCAGGAGGAAGAGAAACTGGCGGCCATCCGTCAGCGCCTGCAAGCCGAGAGTTCACCGGCCGCCCAGGCCCGCCGCAACGCCCTGCTCCAAGAATATCAAGAGCTTCTCAGGGCCTGGCTGATGCGCAACTGGCACCTGCCGGAACATCTCTTAAACAGCGGCCTCGAAGCCACCATCAGCCTGACCATCGACGCTTCGGGACAACTCCTGAGCCAGAAAGAGGAAAAGCTTTCGGGCAACCTGCTGTTTGACAATGCCATGCGCCAGGCCGTGGCCGGGGCGCAGCCGTTTCCACCTTTTCCCCCGGATCTCAAGCTGCCTCGGGAGGAGTTCGTTATAACTTTCAACCCCAACAATTTGAAAAAACCGGGCTCTGGCGACTGACAACAGCCCGGGGAAGCAATCAACAGGTTAAACTGAAAACAGGCTGAACCTCGATGAAAAAAACCGTTCGCTATTTCACGTCCCCGACCACCGTCCTTTTCTTTCTCCTCCTGCTGCCCGGGCTTTTTTTCCCGCCCGCCGCGAGGGCCCGGGTCTACCTCGAGCTTGACTCCCCCAACCTGCGCCGGGTCCCGATCGCCGTGGCCCCCCTGATTCCTTTGTGCGGCAGCAGTGAAGACCGGACAATCGCGGACACCGGGCGTCAGATCCTGCTTGACGACCTCGAGTTCTCGACCTTTTTCAAACTGCTGTCGGACCCTTCGACCTACCTGGAAAAACCGCAAAAATGCAACCTGACCAAGGGAACCTTCGACTTTCGCAACTGGTCCCTGATCGGCGCCGAGCTGCTGCTCAAAACCGGCTACTCCGCGGTCGGCGACCGCCTGGTGGTCGAGTTCCGGCTCTACGACACCCTGGCCGGCAAAATGATCGTCGGCAAACGCTACCGGGGGCGGCGCAAGAACCTGCGCCTGATTTTCCACAAGTTCTCCAACCAGGTAGTCAAAAGCGTTACCGGCCTGCCCGGAGAGTTCACCTCCAAAATCGCCTTCTCGGGACGCAAGAAAAACGGCACGGCCCAGGAACTCTACAGCTGCGACTACGATGGCCATGAGCGCCGCCAGCTGACCCGCAACGGTTCCCTCAACCTCTCGCCGGCCTGGTCGCACGATACCAACAAGCTGGTCTTTACCTCCTACCGCCGCCACAATCCGGATCTCTACCTGATCGACTTTCTCAAAGGCAAGGAGGTCCTGCTCGCCAGCCGCAAGGGGATCAACACGGCGGCCGACTGGTCGGCCAGGGACCGCTACCTGACCTTGATGCAACGTTATGAAAGCCACAGCGAGATCACCATCATCAACGCCCTGACCGGCAAATCCATCCGCCGGCTGACCCACAGCAAGGCCAACCAGGCTTCCCCCTGCTGGTCGCCCGACAACAGTATGATCGCTTTTGTTTCGGACCGCAGCGGCACCCCGCAGATCTACCTGACCGCGGCCGACGGCGGCACGCCCTGGAAACGCCTGACCTTGAGCGAGGTTTACAACGCCAACCCGGACTGGTCGCCGCACAACAACACCATTGTTTTTACTTCCAGGATCGACGGCATCTTCCAGATCTGCACGATCAAACCTGACGGTTCTGGTTTCCGGCAGCTGACCTACGCTCCCAGCAACTGCGAGACCCCGAGCTGGTCACCCAACGGCCGCCACATTCTCTTCACCCGGAAACTCAACGGCACCTATCAGTTGATGGTCATGGATGAAAAGGGGCGCAATCTCAAACAGGTGACCTTCGACAAGCTTGACAAATTCAGCCCCGACTGGTCAGGCAACCGGTAACGCCGCAACTTCCGCTCTCCGTTCCCGGCCTCAGGCGGCCGGCCCAGCGACCCGGATTGCCTCGGTTTTTTTGTCCCCGGCGGGTCCCAAGCCGCCGAGTCCTGAAGCCCAGCAACCCGGCGGCCCGGTAATTTTAAAACCGATTTTTAGATGACTCCGCACCTTTCAAGGCCGGAATTTAATTAGAATTTCTAATAAAAAGCGTGGCGACCGGCATAGCCGGCGCTTATTCGCTTGTATTTTCTTGATTTTTTATGTTAAAGAAGATAGTAGTAGTACATAAGAACTAGGTTATGGTTTACAAAATCACGTTCGAGTAATTTAAACCCTGACCCACAGACAGAGAAAGAAGGAGTCAAAAAATGAAAGCAGTAAGAATTGTTTTGGCCTTGATCCTGGCCGCAAGCTTGATGTTTGCGTTCACCAGTTGTACCTGCAAACCCGGAGATATCGCCGAGGAACAGGTTCAGCCCAAAGTCATGGAAACCCCGGCAGTCGCCACCCCGGCCCCGAAAGTTGAACAGCCGGCCGCGGTAAGCGCCGCCGTTCTCAAAGTCGGCAACCGGATCGTCGATGTCGGCGACCGCATTTTCCCGATCTATTTCGATTTCGACAAATCGGAACTGCGGGACGATGCCCGGGCGACCTTGAGTGAACTGGCCCAGTGGCTGAAAGACAATCCCTATGTCAAAGTCCGGGTCGACGGCAACTGTGACGAACGGGGCTCCAACGAATACAACCTGGCGCTGGGTGAAAACCGCGCCGCCAGCGCCAAGAAATACCTGGTCTACCTCGGCATCTCTCCGGACCGCCTGGAAACCATGAGCTACGGTGAGGAGAAACCGGTATGTACCGAATCCACCGAAAGCTGCTGGAGCAAAAACCGGCGTGATGATTTCACCATCATTGCCAAATAACGGGTCATGGTCATGGATTTTCGGGCTCTTCGGGGCCCGAAAATCCGTTGTCATAATTTAGCTGCGGATTTTTTCTGTTGTCCACATCATCTACTTAATTAATAAGGGTGCCTTGAGATTCACGATTCCGAGGTGCCCTTATGTTATATGTACATAAAAGAGTAAGTTTTCCCGAAAGCGGCAGAGGTTTTCGTACATGGCTGCAATCCCAAGGCAAAAGCTGGTTCTGGTCATCATCGTTCTTCTGGCCCTGTTTCTGACGGGCTGCGCCAATGACAGCCAGATCCGTGAGCAGCAGGCCCTTTACCAGCGCCTCAGCGCCGTGGAACAACAGCAGAAAGCCCTCAGGGAATCTCAGCAGAAGCTCAACGCCGACACCAACATCCGCCTCGACAACCTTGAAAGGGAACTCAAGCTTTTAAGTGAATCGGTCGAAGACAGCCTGACCAAGCCCGAGGAGATCGGAGCCAGCGCCGCCAGCCCCGAGATCGATGCCGCCTTGGAACGCATTGAAAAACGCCTGCAGAAACTGGAACAGCAGGCAACCGGAAACCCGGCGGCACCGAGCCCGTCATCCCCCGGCAAAACCCCTCCAGCCGTGGTTCCAGCAAAAAAATCTCCGCCGCCGCCCGGAGCCCGGGAAAAAGCACTCTACGACGATGCCTACGCGGCTTTCAAAAGAGGCAATTTCAAAGCCGCCAAGAGCAAGTTCAAGAAATTCATTTCCACCTACCCCAACAGTACCTACAAGGTCAACGCCCTCTTCTGGATCGGCGAATGCTATTACAAATCCAGAGACTACGCCGAGGCCATCATTAAATACGACGCCATCGTCGCTTCCTATCCCCACCACCCCAAAGCACCCAGCGCCTTGCTGAAACAGGGGTTTGCCTTCATTCAGCTCGGCGACACGACGGATGGGAAACTGATCCTGGAAAAAGTGATCAAGAATTACCCGGGCACCGACCAGGCGGAAATCGCCAAGAGAAAACTTAAAATTCTCAAGTAAACCCTATTCCAAACCATAGATTAAGCGCCCCGCGCAAATCAGGCATAGATTGTGCAGGGATTAACCATACAGGACAGAGTTTCCGTAATTGGGCTAAAGAAATATTTCATTAGTTACTTAAAAGTAACTCATTACTTAAAAGTAATCAAAAAATGTTATTCAAGAAAAGCAAAACCCTACTCGGTCTCAATATCGGCTCCGGCAGCATCAAGATGGTCGAATTCAAAGATACGGGTTCGGTTTACACCTTGAACAATTTCGGCATGGCGGTCCTGCCTCCCGATGTCATTGTGGACGGCACGATCATGGATTCCGGCGCGATTGTAAACGCCATCAACAGCCTGGCGGCCAACCTCAAGATCAAGAAGAAAAGGATCTGCACTTCGGTGGCCGGGCATTCGGTGATCATCAAGAAAGCGACCCTTCCCAAGGTCGATGAAAGTACTATCGAACTCACCATCCAGCAGGAAGCCACCCAGCACATCCCCTACGACATAAATGACGTCAACCTCGATTTCCAGATTCTCGGACCCTGTCCCGACAATCCCGAGCAGATGGAAATAATCCTGGTGGCGGTCAAGAGAGAGACCATCAACGACTACCTCGGGATTGTCGAAGAAGCCGGGTTTGTGCCGGTAGTCGTCGATGTCGACACCTTTGCCTTGAGCAATACTTACGAATACAATTACGAAACGGAGAACAGCAGCGAGGTCACCGCGCTGGTCGATATCGGGGCCAACCTGACCAACATCAACATCCTCGACAAGGGGGTTACCGGCTTCTCCCGTAACATTACTTTCGGCAGCCGGCTGATCACCGAACACCTGCAAAAGAAATTCTCCTTGAGCTACGACCATGCCGAGGCCCTTAAGCATGGCTGCCCGGCCAACAGCCGGGTCTCCCAGGTCGCGGCCCTGGCGGCAATCAGCGAGTCCGCCTTCTCCCTGGCTAACGAGATCGACAAGGCCATAGAATTTTTTCACAATTCGGCGGTTACCGAAGGCCGGGTGGAAAAGATAGTTTTGAGCGGCGGGGGAGCCAAAACCCCGGGAATTGCGCAACTGATTAAACAGAATGCCGGTATTGATACTGAAATCATCAATCCCTTTCGCAACATAATTATTCCGGAGAAAAATTTCGATCAGGAATACATCCGGGAAATTGCACCCCTGGCAGCCGTGGCCACCGGCCTGGCCTTGCGCAGTGATGAGGCCGTACGCAGATGATCCAGATAAACCTGCTTCCCGTCCGAGCTGAACGACGCAAGGAATTTATCCGCAAGCAGCTCATGATTGCTGGGCTGACTCTTTTGGTGACGATAATTGTGATGGGCCTGTTCTATCACAATCTGCAAAACCGCCTCGCCACGACCAAGAAAGAGCTGCAACTGACCAACCGGGAGATTAAAAAACTGCAACCGGTTATCAAAAAGATCGAAGAGTACAAGAAACAGAAAGCGGAGATCAGCAAGAAAATCGCCATCATCATTGACCTTGACCGGCGCCGGCCGGCACCGGTCATCATTTTTTCCGACCTCAACCGGCTGCATCCGGACAAGCTCTGGTTTACCTCTTTGAAACAATCCGGAAAGAACCTGACCATAACCGGAATAGCGATCGACAACGAAACCGTGGTTTCTTTTCTCAACAACCTGAAGAAGTCAAAGGTCTTGAAGAATGCCGATTTGACCATGCTGCGATCGCAAAAGGTCGCCAAACTGACCCTTAAAGGATTCACCATCAACTGTCCCCTGGACTTAAAATCCCTGGACCAAGAAGTTCAGTCCTTATCCGGTTCCAAGGAAAACAAGGTTGCCGAGGAAAACAATGGCTGATCTGAATTTAGATTTTCTCCATAGCTATTCGCCATTGAAACGGATCCTGATCCTGGCGGCAATGATTGCCGTCCTGGTCGCCGCTTTTATCTACTTTCTGTACCTGCCCCAGCTTAAAACAGTGCAGAGAGAGGAGAGAAAACTCAAGAAAGCCCGGGTGAAACTGCACCAGACACAGCAGATAGCCGCCCAACTGCCGGCCTTCGAGGCCGAGAAGGAAAAGCTCGACCGGGCTTTCAAAAAGGCCCTCAACCGGCTGCCCGACAACAAGGATATCCCGGCCCTGTTACTCAAGATCACCCAGTTGGGCAAAGACGCCAAACTCAAGTTCAACCTGTTTCATCCCTTGGCGATCAAAAGAAAAGATTTTTATGCCGAGGTTCCCATCGATATCGAGGTGAACGGAAGCTATCACGCGGTCGGTCGCTTTTTCAGCCAGATCTGCGCCATGCCCAGAATCGTCAATATCAGGAATTTCAGCATGGGTAAATATCACCAGGAAGAGGGAATGGATGTCCTGACAGCCCGTTTCCAAGCCGTGACCTACACTTTCGTAGACCAGCCGGCCCCCAAGAAAAAGGGTAGAAAGAAAGGCAGGAGAAGAAGATGAGCTCGGGACTGCACAAACAAGGCGGGACTGCCGGAATCGTTGCCCGGCTGTTGGTCGTCGGCCTTCTTGTCTTTATCCTGGGAGCCGCCGGAAGTGCTCAGGCGCGCAAGAAAGCCCCGGCAAAAAAACCGGCAACGGAAACTCACCTGACTCCGGAAAAACTGGCTTCTCTGGACAACAAACGGCCGGTCGTCACTTATGACTCCATGGGACGCCAGGACCCTTTTCGCCCCTTTTTCGACCTTACCCATATCGAACGATCAATTCCCAGCGACCCCGGTCGACCCCGCACCCCGCTGGAAAAATTCGCCTTGAATCAGTACCACCTGGTCGGCATCATGCTGGCCGGCGGAGACCACAATTATGCTCTTGTAGAAGACCCGGAACATGTCGGCTACACGGTGCACGTGGGAGATTACATCGGCAACCAGAGCGGGGTGGTCAAAGCGATCAACGAAAATGAAATCATCGTTGAAGAACCTTACCTCGATATTTTTGACCAGCGCCAGGTCCGCATGGTCACCGTGCGTCTCCATGCTCTCGATGAACAGAACCTCTCGCCGCTGCTGCCCGGCGACCAGAATGTGCTCCCCCCGGAAGAACCACCGCAACATGATGCCTCCACGAGCGCACCGATGGAATCTCAACAGTCTGGAAAAGATTATGTCAATTAATAATTTCAGCAATATTCAATCCTCCCGGAGCAGAATAATTATGAGTACGATCAAGCAAAAAGCCCGGAAGAAATGGTTCCTGGTTCTTATTCCGGTTGTCTGCCTGCTGTTGGCCCTCCCCCTGGTCCGGCCGGTCGCGGCCAGTCCCGATCCCGGCGGCCAGAACATCATCAAGCTCCAGCCGTTAATCAAAAACGGCCTGCTGACCTTGACTTTCAGCGGCCGGCAGGACCAGAAAATAGACTACAAGCTGTTCTCGCTCGAGGCTCCGCCCCGGCTGGTTATCGATTTTCCCGGCGCCACTCTCGAGGTTTCATCGGATCCCGGCCTGCTGCTCAAAGAATACTCAGGTTTCAAGGCCCTGCGCTGGGTCAATTCCGACGGAAAATGTCGGGTCGTACTCGATACGGAACATGCAAGCCTGCCCGAATACGAACAACAGGCCAAGGACAACACTCTTCTCGTAACCCTGCACAAGGCCCTGCCCGACAACCCGAAAACGATGGCTCCGGCGCCCGCCAAACCGGCCCCGGCGAAAAAAATCAGCCGGCCGTTCAAACCGGGAAACAACCCCATCAGCATTGATTTCAAGGGCACCGACATCCAGAACGTCTTCCGTTTTCTGGCCGAAATCAACCATCTCAACGTCGTCATGGGAGATGATGTCAAAGGCACCGTCACCCTGCGTCTGAAAAATGTTCCTTGGAAGCAGGTCCTGGACATTGTCCTGCGAACGCATCAGCTGGGAATGGAGCGTGAAGGCAACGTCGTTCGTATCGCCCCGGTGGAAGTGTTCCTGCGTGAGGAAGCGGCCCGCCAGGAAAAAGCCAGGCGTGAAGCTGAAAGCCGTGAAGCCGAGCAGGCGGTCAAGCCCACGGTCATCAGGATTCTCAAGGTTAATTTTGCCGACATCGATGACGTGGCCAACAAGATTGAAAACACCATCCTGAGCGACCGGGGAACGATCGAAACCGACCCCCGTACCAACTCGATTATTATCAACGACATTCCGGAAAGCATCGACCTGGCCGAAGACCTGCTGCATGAACTAGACGAGCCGGTTCGCCAGGTCATGATCGAAGCCAAGATTGTCAAAATCCACAAGACCTCGGTCAAGGCCCTGGGGATCCAGTGGGGCGGGGCTTTCAAAAGCAGTACCGGCGACCGTTATTACGGCATCTACGGCAACAGCAACGGTCGGGACGATATCGGCCTGCCCACCCC
Organism: Pseudomonadota bacterium; assembly: GCA_015486445.1. Taxonomy (GTDB): domain Bacteria; phylum Desulfobacterota; class Anaeroferrophillalia; order Anaeroferrophillales; family Tharpellaceae; genus JAADEO01. Next base: position 39,720 of record WFRT01000177.1, read on the forward strand.
GGCGGATTCCAGCTTCTATGCCGTCAACCTGCCGGTTGCGGCAGCGACCAGCGGGATCGGCATGGTTTTCGGAAAGGTCGACAAATTCGCCCTCAACGTCAAGCTGTCAGCCATGCAGAACAGCGGCAACGCCAAGGTCCTTTCCAACCCCAAGGTCCTGGCTTTGAACCAGCAGGAAGCTGAAATCAGGCAGGGTCAGGAGATACCGTACCAGACCAGTTCCGACAATACCGGGCCGACCACCGAATTCAAGAATGCCGATTTGAGCCTCCAGGTTACCCCGACCATCACCAACAACAACATGATTTCAATGAAAGTCATGGTAACCAAGGACTCCAAGGGGGAAAACACCCCGGACGCCGGACCGGTCATCAACACTCAGAGAATCGATACCTCACTGTTGCTGAAAGACGGTGAAACCGCGGTCATTGGCGGCATCCTGGAAACCAACCAGATTGACGCCAACCAGAGTGTGCCGTTTTTCGGCAGAATTCCGATCCTGGGCTACCTTTTCAACCATAACTACACTGACGGCGAACAGACTGAACTGATGATCTTCATATCGCCGAAGATCGTCAAGTAACCAAAGCGACAACCAAGCAAGAGAAAGGGGCTGCCTCAGCATGGGGCAGCCCCTTTTTTTGCTAACAACGAGCTGCTCAAGAAAGAGCTGCTCAAGAAATACACGGGCGGTCTCCCGCTCCGGTTGCTGGACCCGACCGTAACTGTGAGGGGGCAAAGCGGAGGCCCCGCCTGGCGTCAGGTCGAACAGTAGAAAACCTATCTGAACAGATGTGTAGACCTTACCTAACCGGGATCGGAGGACTGTCTTGACATATGCGTTTCCGGGCAACGTGTAAGGCCTTCCCCCATCGAAGACGAAGCAAAGGAGGCGCGGCGTTCTCGATATTCGTTGAAGCTCAAGCTTATTTTTCTATCACTTTGTCAAGAGTAAAGATTTGACCCCTTATGTCGTGACTTATGTCTTGACCCCTTATGTCCTTATGTCTGCCCTTATGTTCTTATGTTGCCTTGGCCCCTTATGTTGCCTGTTATTCCTCCTTCGTGGTTAAACCAGGTAAAAACCCCTTTCCGGCCGGAGGATCATCCATAAAACAAAGAAAATGCAGCTGACAACCTCTGCATGTTGCTGACTTGACCACACACCTGGAGAGGGGCAGACAGGGAAGGAAAAAACGGGAGATTCTGGGCACTCCCTTAGATTTACGATACCCCCTCCGCATATCATCGAAAAGTCACGGGGCTCAAAAAATAAATGCCGCTTCCCGCAACCGGAAAGCGGCATTTCAACCCCCTCCCCCGGCTCACACATTATGAGCGCAGGGAAAGACAAGCATACCAACGAAACAATTTCAGAAACCAACCTGGGACAAACGTTCACCTTTGACCGGAGAATCCTGTTCCACAACCTGATCCTGGTAATAACAGCTGTAACTGCCGGTAAAACCGTATTTCGTCACTTTTTCTATCTTGTAGACATAGTGGTAGGCTCCCATGGAGAATTCGAGAATATAGCCAGGCCCTTGACGGTTGTAATGGGCGACGACCGGGTAGGGCGGCCAGACGGCACTGATCTGGCCGTTGTTTTCCGTGACCGTCAAGGCATTGGCATGAACCCGGTCCACTCCCATGTAGTGGGAGGTCACCCGCCAGGTACCGGCCAAGGGGTAGATCTTGAGAGCCTGGAATTCCAGCAGCCCCTGGTCGAACCGGAAGGGAATGCCGTGGTTTTCACCGGGATCCTTGACAAAGGTCGCCGTGTAGAGCACACCGGGCATGAACTTGAAGTCGGAAGCGTTGTTGTAGACTTTCGGCGCCGGCGGAATCTCGATCGGAATCCCGCCAAACATGAAAGTCTGCGCAGTACCCCCCCCGGGGCCCTGGCACTGAGTGCAGCCCAGCTGCCGCAGGTCGATCCAGCTCAGATCGAGGATATTCAGAGGGCCGCTGGAAGGCTGATACCAGAGATTCTGCCAGCCGTCCGGTGACTGGTAGGGGAAGGGGCGGATGCTGCCATCTGCGGTCACGGCATAGATAACGCCAGCCGAAAGCGGGTCGTGAGCCATCAGGACATAGAGCCGGCCGGGATTGGGGGTCGCGGCGCTGACAATCCAATGGTAACCGGTGTCGGCCGTAAAAGTGTTAAATTCAGTCAGGGTATAATTGACGTACGGCACTCCGCTCAAGTGGACAATATACTGGACTCCCCAGTCCGTATACTGTTCTGGAATCGAGGCCTCCTCGACCTTGCCGATATTGAAGAAGAGGTTGTCGGCAAAATAACCGGAAGTCTTGGGAGAAAAGGTTACAAGACATTTCAGGGTGCCGCCGTTGGCGGGAATGATGGTTCCCGGGTCCAGGCCCGTGACCCCAAAATTGCCGGTGCCAGTGGTGGCGCCCTTGACCTGGAGATCGGTTTTGGAACAGTTGGTAACCATGATCTCCCGGGTCTGACTCTCACCGACATTGAGACCGGCAAAAGCCACCTCGCTCGGATTAACGACAATCTGGGCGCCGGTCCCGGAAAGCGGAATTTTTCGGCTCGGCAGGTTGTCAAAGACAAGTTCTATAGATCCGTCGGCAACACCGTTGAAGCTGGGGGTGAACGTCACGGTCCCGGTCAGGGTTTTGCCTACTTCGAGGGTGCCGGAAAGCCCGGACACCTGGAAAACCTCGCTGCTGGTATTGACCTGCAGAATCTCGACATCGACATCACCGGTATTGGTCAGAACCAGGGTCCGGGAGGCTGCATGATCAAGGCCCACGGTGCCGAAGTCAACCGCGGCCGGAGCCAGGGAGATCTCGGGGTTGGCGGTTCCGTTGCCCCGCATGTCAATTATCGATTCCGGCAGCCAACTGTCATACAGAACCCGCAGCTGGCCGGAAATATCACCAACCGACTCGGGGGCAAAGGTTACCATCACATCCAGGACACCATGGGGAGGAATGGTTTTGTCCTCGAGATCCGGAACCTGGAAAATGGTCTCCGGGGTGATTTCTACCTTTTTGACGGTCACCGGGAAACTGCTGTTGTTGGAAAACAGCAGGGTGGCGTTTTTCTCCCGACCGATATTGCAGTTGCCAAAGTCAAGCCAGCCGGCCACCGTAATTATCTGGCCCGAAAACTGGATCCCGGAACCACTCAAGGAAATTTCGCTGCTTTTGACAAAATTGTCATATAAAATCTGGACATTGGCTATATACTGCTTGACAGCCTTGGGCGCGAAAGTGACAATCGCTTCAAACTCTTCGTATTTTCTAATTGTCTGCCCGGTCAGTTTATTGCCGCTGGTGTCGGTGATGGTAAAAACGGCGCTGCCGTCTGCCGGTGAAGAAAGGTCGGGGATGGTTTTCAGGATTTTTACATCCACTCCGCCGGTGTTTACCAGGCGCAGCAGGAAGGTCTTCTCGGTCCCGACGGCACAAGGCCCGAAAACAATGCTGGCGCCGCTGCGAATATCAATGACATCATTGACGGTAAAATAGCCACTGCCGCTGATCGAAACATTGATGCCGCCACCCGTCAGGACGGCGGCGTAATCTTTCTCCAACTCCGGGGTAAAAGAGATCCTGGCGCTGACCGTTCCGCCGGCCGGAATGGTAAAACTGCTGCTGCCTTTGAGGGCAAAAGCAGAATCGCCACTAAGGCGCAAGCTGATTACTTTCGAGTCCGGATCGGTCGCCGCGTCCTTGACGTAGGAGATATAAACCGTGCCCACCTTTTCCGAACCAACCGAACAGGTATAGAAGTTGAGGCTTCCCGGGGAAGCACTCACCCCGGCCGCCGCGGCTCCCGGAAACAGCCCGACCGTACCTAACAGGACAAACGCCAGGCAGATGAAAAACAGCATGACTCCGGTGATCCGGCGGCCGCCGGTACCGTTACAGATTCGTGCGTCCATACCTTCTTCTCCCTTCCGGCCGGAACCGGAACAACAATTCACCAACCCTCTAACCATAACCGCCGCCTTCATCAAGACTGGCTGTCACGGGCGGCTGCCACGGGGATCGGCTCATTGACAAGATCACTTTCGACGGTAGCGATAAAACTGTGTACCAGGGTGCTGGTTACCCGGCGAATGGCCTTGGCCACGAGTTTGCGATATTCCTGCTCGGCATACATGCTTTCGGGGGTAACCTCGACCTCGGAACGGTTGCTCCACAGCAGGCGCCCGGTCTTGGCGTCCTGGACCATGATCCGGATCTGGACTACGGCCCGCGGCACCTTGCCGCCGTTGTGCGCCAGGTAGGCCGTCCCGACCCCGGCCAGGCCCCAGAGGGTGGTATTCAAGGCATG
>WFRT01000178.1 GCA_015486445.1 Pseudomonadota bacterium
AGGCCCTGCTCAGTGATTTCATTCACCGACACCCGCAAAGCCGTTTCGAGCCGCGGGCCCGCAACTATCTCGGTCTGATCGCCATGCGCCAGGGCGAATTCGAAAAAGCCAGCGCTATCTTTTCCGCCATTCTTTCCCGCGGGAAAAATCTCGATCCGGGGCTTAGGGCGGAGGTTATTTTCAACCTTGGAGAAAGTCTTTTCAGCCGGGAAAAGTTCAAGTCAGCGATTCCGGTCTACCAGCGCCTGGTGGATGCGTATCCCGGTTCCAAGCTCAGTGGCCGGGCCCTGATCCGGATGGGCGAGAGCTATTTCAACCTGGGCGAGTATTTAAAATCACAGCTTGTCTACTTGAAAGCCAAGCAGGCTTTTCCCGGCGGGGAAATTGACGAAAAGGCCAGCTACGGGATGCTGCTTTTAGCCTACAACCAAGACAAGTTCGACTACCTCGAGGTCGAGGTCAAGAGGTTCATCAAGAGATTCCCCGACTCCTCCTATACCGTGCCCCTGTTCATGCTCTTGGTCGATCTCTACCAGCGCCAGCAGCGCCCGGCCGATCTCATGCGGCTGCTGCGCGAGCTTGAAACCGGCGACTATCCCCGGGAACTCAGGCTGGAAGCTTTCTATCGCCAGTTTCAGATCGAACTCAAGGCCGGCGACAGCCCGGCCGCCGCGGCCGCCTGCCGCAGCCTGCTCAAACGTTTCCCCGGCAGCAAGTACGACTGCGACTGCCGCCTGTTCCTGGCCCGCCAGGCCTATGCCTCGGGCCGGTCCGGAGAGGCCTTGACCTGGCTTTTTGGGTTGATGGGGAAATGTCCCGACGAGGCCCTGCGGCGGGATGCCATTCTTCTGCGGGCCCGGATCTACCAGAAACAGGGCGATTTTGACCGCTCCCGGCACGACTACCTTGAGGTCGTCAAAAAAAATTCCCACGACGCCCGGGCCTTTGCGGCCTTTAACGGGCTGGGCCGCCTGCTGGCCGACCGGGGCGAGTACGACGACGCCCTTTTCTTTTACGAAAAAGCCGCCGCCAACCCGGATCGCCGGGCCGCGGCCCGGGCCGCCCTGGCCCGGGTCGAAGTCCTGGAGAAAAGCGGCCGCCGGCACGACGCGCTCCAGGCCGCACTGCGGATAAGCTACCTCTTCCCGCAGCAGAAGAGCCTGGTGGCCGACGCCCTGTTGCGGGCCCTGCGCCTGGCCCGGGCGGAAAAGGATCGCAAAACCGAGAGTCTGGTACGGAAAAAACTGGCCGCTCTCAAGCTCACTCCGGCCCAGCAGCGGGAAATGAAAAAACTTGTTGATTAACGCTTGAGAGAGCGATATTAAATAACTGTTTAAGATTGGTATTCTTTTGGGGCCTGTTCCGAATGCGGCAACGGGCAAGTTGATAAACTTGTAACCAATCCAGGATTGCTGACAAACTGGAGGGCTGGCTGACAGCTCGATTTGCCGGAGGCCGGACAGGCGGCGGCGGGTCGGGACCGTGAACCAGCCGTCCGCTTTGCCGATTCCCTGGTTAACTGGAGGTTGGTTGATGTATCAGTTCGTGATGAAGGGCGGGTACCTGATGTACCCGATTCTGCTCTGTTCGGTTCTTACCCTGGCGATTCTTTTCGAGCGCCTGTTCGCCCTGCGCCGCAGCCGGATTATCCCCGAGAAGTTCATTATCGAGGTCAGTGATCTGGTCAAGCAGGGGCGCATGGAAGATGCAATGACCAAATGCCGCCTCAACAACTCTTCGATTTCCCGGGTTTTGATGGCGGGGATCTCCCGGCACAACAAGCCTCACCAGCAGGTCAAGGAGGCGATCGAGGATGTCGGCCGCCTCGAGGTCGCCAACCTCGAACGCTACCTGACCATACTCGGCACCATTGCCGGGATTGCCCCGCTGCTCGGTCTGCTGGGTACGGTTACCGGTATGATCAAGGCCTTCAACGTTATCTCCCAGGCCGGAATCGGCAATCCCCAGATGCTGGCCGGCGGCATTTCCGAAGCCCTGATTACCACGGCGGCGGGACTGACCGTGGCCATCCCGGCCTTTGTTTTCTACAAACTGCTTCGTTCCCGGGTGGACAAGCGTATCCTGCGGATGGAGCGGGTCTCTTTAGAGATGCTGGATCTTATTTCCCAGGAAGAAGAGCGAGGATAGCGGCTTATGCGTTTTCAACCCCGCCGGCGGGATGATGTGGAACTCGACATGACCCCGCTGATCGACGTTGTTTTTCTGCTGTTGATCTTTTTCATGCTTTCCACCAGCCTCTCGGTCAGCCCCGGCATCAAGGTCGATCTGCCGAAGTCGTCGGCCGAGCAGGTGCGCAAAAAGAAA
>WFRT01000179.1 GCA_015486445.1 Pseudomonadota bacterium
CCCTCTTCCCGGCCGGGCGGGTTGTTACAAGAGTAAAATTGAGACGCTTGGGTTTGTCAATTGGTCTGTCTCAAAACCCTCTTCCCGGCCGGGCGGGTTGTTACTGCAGTATCTACCCACCACTCCGGATGGGTACATCCGAGTCTCAAAACCCTCTTCCCGGCCGGGCGGGTTGTTACTTAGAGTATTTGCGTGTAACAGTGGCGCAGAAAGAGGTCTCAAAACCCTCTTCCCGGCCGGGCGGGTTGTTACATTCAGGAGGTATTTGCAGCCGGTACTACTACGGCGTCTCAAAACCCTCTTCCCGGCCGGGCGGGTTGTTACAACCGTAATTTCAAGGTTTTCAGAGAATAGCTGATTGGGCAAGGTAAGCTGTTTTTTCTGATTTTGTCTTTCATATCACGGGGTTTCCTGGATTGTCAAAAAAAGTTTGAAGATGCAGGTTTTTCAGAGGCAAAGTTCGCAGATTTTTCCCAGTTCAAACCCGTAACCATCTGATTTTACAGATATTCATTTTTGCAAAAAGTTTGAAGATGAGTTATAGCTGTCGCTGTTTTCGAACATCTTCAGAAAAAGCCGAAAACCGCCACTTGAATACGTACTGTAAGCAGTTGTTTTAATTGACACTTTCGACAAGGGCAAAATCCCGGAAAGGTGAAAGTTTGAAGATAGCCGGCCCGGAAACCGGGTCAAAACCGATCTTCAAACTTTTTTTCATCGGCAAGCCCCGCCTCAAGACAAACAAACTCAATCATTCCAACCGTTTAACAAGTTTCCCTTGATTTAACAAAGTTTGAAGATAGTCAGGGACAGACCGGAGCGCTTCTACTGAAGTCCGGCCTTTATCAGAGTACCGACCTGCCAGCAGAGACGGGGCCGGGAGAAGGCCCCGCCGCTGCCTTTTTCCCGGCTGTGTTCCCGGTAGGTTGCAAGTTGCGCCCGGCCGTGTATTTCTGCTCCGGCCTGCTCCTCTGCCACCGGCAGGGTCGCCGAGGTCAAAACAGTTCCATGATCACCGAATTTCTGCCGGGAAAGATCTTCCGGCAGGCGGCCCGCTAACCGGCGCAGACGTTCAACCTTAATTTGGCCCCACCCCCGTTTGCGGCCGCCGCCGAGACGGGAGCCAGCAAGTGTGTCAATAATGCGTTGTTCATCCAGCGCCACCTCAACCTGACCGGTGAGTTTGACTTTGCCGGGCAGGCGGAAGCAGCCGATAAACATAAGCGGCACCAAAGCGTTGTTTTCGTTGTGAAAAACCGGGCTGATGAGGTCGGTTTCGTGAAGCGAGCCGGAAGATGTTGCCAGCCGCCGGGGGTCGGTGGCGTTGCCGGAGAGGCCGGAGAGGAGGAGGTTTTCAATTTCAGCTTCAGCCAGCGATTTCCGGCTGTCACTCTCTATTTTGAGCCCGGATTCCCCAACCGCCGCCGGATACCAGACCCGGCGGTTTCCGGTAAAAACCGGAATCCGGCAGCTTTGACCATAATCGAAAGAGGGAAACAGGCTGGAAAAAGCGCTCTCCCAGGGGCCGATTTGCGCTCCGATCTTATCGTAATCGTCCTTTAGCGGCCGGGTCTTGAGAAACCTGGTCAGGTGCGCGGTCAGAACCGCCCAGAGGAGGCGCCCGGGTATAAAAAGCTCACTTTTCTCGACCATGCCCAATGTACCGGCGCCAACCTGTAACGGACTGGTCAGGCGAATAACAATTTCCCATTCAGTCAGATGTTCTTCCATAACTCTCCTCAGTTGGTTTTCGCGCCGTGACGGGCGTAGATCAGGGTCTGATTAACCAGCTTCTGCGCAAAAAACAGGGTTTGCAGGTTGTTGGTAAGTTGCTCGCGCAGGTGGGCTAATGATTGATTGATCAAATCCGGGCCGGGGTTGTCAGCCTCCGGGAAAATCGCGTCGACAACCGTTAACGGAGTCTCCGGATCGGTAAAAAGATGATTAAGAGCTTGTCCCACGAGCCGGCGCTCGGGCTTGCCGTTGAGCCATAAGAACATGGCATAGAGCCCCTGCTGGTGAAGAATATTGAGAGCTGATGTAACGATATTATCGAGTTTTTTCTTATCCGGGCTTGAATTGACCATCTCCAGGCCATAGCGGGCGCTGATATAATCTATGTTCATACCGGCTCACCTCCGACCCGCAGAGGGTCAATCTGCAAACGCCCGAAACCACGAGTGGTCATGCCGCCGAGACCGACCTGCTCAATCCCGGGAAAGGAGAAAAGCTCAAGCATTGCGGTTGCCGTCTTCGGAGCGGCAAAGCCTTCCGGCCACAAGGTTTCCGACCAGCCGCCGCGATAGTCGTTTTCGATGATGTCAAAACCAAAAACCGCATTACGGACAACGGCTTCATAGGTAAAAAGCCCCTGGGAACTGGCGGCGCCGGTTTCCGGGTCGATAACGACCGAGGTCCGCACTTCCATGTTGTTATTGACCAGATTGGAAAAGAGCCACTCCGAAACGATGACCGCCCGTTCCGCAAAGCGTTCTTCAAGACCGGCTTGCACCAGTTCCGCCACCGCCGGGACCCGGCCCTCCCCCCGGTCGAGCAGGAGCCAGCCGAGATTGAGCCGGCCTTCGGGAAACGGGCTTATGACTTTGCCACCTTCAGGCTCAAGCCAGGTTTCACCGCCGTCATCGAGGCCGTCGCCGAGGTTGAGAAAATCTTTAAGCCGGGGTTTGGTGGTGATCCAGATCGGCCCGCAGGCACTGCTTACCGGAAAGAGAATGAGCCGGGCATCGCTGAACTGCAGGATGCCCTGGGCGGAATCTGCCACCCCGCCGCCCCCTTGCGTTTGCGGAGTATAGCCGAAGCTGTAACAGACCGGGCATTTTTGCCAGGCATGTTTGAGGCGGCTGCCCCGGGTTGAAGCGCAGATGTCGGTTTTAACCTGTTCATCACGCAGCTTCAAATCAAGAAAGAACTTCAGCGCCCCGGAGAGGGTGGTGCCGGGAATCTTGGGGATTTCGGTTATCGGTTCGCGGACAACTGAAAGGTCGACCCGTCCCAGTCTCTCACCGCCGGTGCCGATATGGATCGGATCGATCGCGGTAGCGATAAATTTTTTTCTGTTCCAACTCATCTTCAAATCTCCTTGTTTTGTAAATGGATGTAGAAGTCGATTACGTCAAGCAAGAGCCCGGAAACTGCAGCCCGAACCAGCAGTTTCCGGTCACAGTGTTCAGGCGCGGGGTCAAGGTTGCTGGCGTTATCCAGAAAGATATAGCGGCCGTCGCTGCCCTTTTTCCCGAAAGCGTTGGGCGCGAACAGAAGCAGCTCACAGAAGCGCAGCACCGCCGGGTCGTCGGCCCGCCAGTGCCGGCCCCATAATCTCTGTTTGCCGATCAAAGCGTTTTCAAACTGGCTTATCTGGCTGTGATTGAGCCTTTTCATCAATTCCCAGACGCGGCCAAAGACCTTCCACTCGGCCAACCGGTAAGGTTTGCGCAGACCGCCTAAATGATGCCGGATGGCCTCTTTTTTTATCGCGTAGCGGCGGGCGGCGGAATCGAGCAGCAGGAAGGTGAAACTTCCTTCATCGCCGAGCAGCCGGTCATCTATGTTTAAGGTATTGATATCCCGGTTTAGAACCTGGTCACCGGCGCTGGTGTCGAAACAGCTGTAACAGATATCCTCATTTAAACCGTTGCTGAGTTTTGCCGGAAGCAACCAGAGGTCGGCGGACGTTGCCGGTTCCCGACCACAGGAAAGCAGTTCCAACTGATGAAAATTATTCCCTGTCGATCGGTCAGAAATTTCAAATTCAGTTTTTCTGCCGGTCAGCAGCGGCCGCAGGCGGCTGCTGGCGGCAAGCACCACATAGAGGGGAAATTTATTGTAGAAGAAAATGGCGCCGAGACTAAGCGGCAGGCGGCCGCGCACCCGGGCAAACTCTTCTTCATACAGTTCCTGGAGGCGGCTGATCACCTGATCGGCATATTTGGCTGAAATAATAAATTCCAATCTCCTCGGGGAAAGGGTTATCGGGAACAGGCCGGGCTGGCAGATTTTGACAACTTCCCGCCGGAAACGAACAAAGAAATCCTCAAGGGTTTCATAGGCCCGGTAGAGCCGGGCCGGTGACGGGTTCTGATTTCCCTTTTCCCCCTTGCGGACAGCTTTAATAAGAGTGCCGTCATAAAGCCGGTCGAGGGCAAAGGAGGCTGAAAACATTACCAGCTTGTTTTCCCCGGAGTCGGTATCGATCAGGCGGCCGAGATCGGAGGTTAAATGCTCATCCCGACGGTTGCGCCGGCGCTGGCTTCTTTCATCCCGGCGCCGCTCAAGGCAGGGGGCGCAGAGCTTCAGGCCGCGGGCGCTTTGCTTATCGGCACTTATTTGGCGGATACCGCAAATCTCGCAACGGCCGTGGGTCGATGTCACCACTGAAGAGCCGCCGCCGGTGCCTTTAAGCAGCGCCCGGACCGATTGCCGGCAGACGGCCTCACTTTGGAGCAGCGCGCGGCTCCGTTCAATAATCCTCTTGCCGGCTTCACCTTCAAGTTTTTCGCCGGATTGGGAAAAATCGATGGCAAAGGGCAGGTTTTCGCAATGATTGTCAAAGAGCAGAGCCTCAATCTTTTCCGTCAGCAGCAGGCTTAACTCTTTTTCAAATTGTTCGTGCAATCCGGGGAAGACTTCCCGGTTGTCTTCAAACCAGGTATTAAGCCGGGGCAGCAGGAAAAGCTGGCGTGTTTCATCACGGTAGGTCTGGTTTCCGACCAGCAGTTCCTCCTCCATAAAAAGCACAAGGCTATCCTGGAGACTTTCAATCTGCGCCGCCATCCCGGCGATGTCTCCGGCCTTCTGACCGCGTCCGAGGAGGTATTCCCGGTCGAAGGTGATCCTGACCAGGGTGAAATCGCCGGGATTAAACGATCTTTTCGTGGTCCGCTGGGGCACGCGATAGGGTTTTTCCGGGCTGAATTCGCCCTGGCTGAACTCGATCAGGGTCTTGGCCAGAAGGGCCTTGCCGATTGAAGCGGTCGAGAAAGCGTGGGCCCAGAGGGTGACATCGTTGCAGGGGTAACGGGTTTCGCCCAGGGCCCGGCGGAAACAGGGTTTAAGATCAGAGAAGAGTTTTTGCCGGTTGATATTTGAGAAATCGGCCTGGTTCAGGATAGTCTGAACCTCACCCAGGACATCCTGCCACTCCTCCTGCCGGTAGCCGAAAGGGGTGTCGATGACAAAAGCATCGCCCAGTTGTGCCATAGGGTCTTTCTCGTTAGAGTCTTTATCGTTTTTAGAGCGGGAGGCTTTATCCATATCGGAATCGATGCCGTCACTGCCCGACCCGCCGCCATGCACCAGCCAGGCCAGAAGCGAGTATGTGGTGGCGCTGTTTTCGTGATGGTCGATAAAGGGGGCGGCGAGCGAGCCGAAGGTTTTCCGGTCAGGAATGTAGTAATCCTGGCCTTTATTTTCCTCTGCGGCGGAATAACGCAGGGCCTCAAGATCAAGTCCGGCAAGCGTAATTTCCTGATCCTTACCCACCAGGCGCTGCCAACGCTCCCGGCGGATCTCACGGACACTGCGCCCGCTTTTTTCGAGCTCGTCGGGCCGGCTGTGGTAGGCCGGGTTTTTGAGAAAATCGGGCTCCAGCTTGTCCAGGTCATGGAGCAGGGCCGCGGTTTCAGCCTGGATAATCGCTTTCCGGTTATTTTTGAGGGGGGCAAAAAGGTTCATGCCGCATTTCTCCTTAAAGGTCAATTTTCAGATTCTCCTGTACAACTCGCAAGGCGCTTTCCAGGTCGGCAAAGGCGTAATAACTCCGGCGCCGGGCCTCATGTTCGGCCCTGCGTTTTTCCCAGGCGGCATAGGCCTCTTGACGTTCAGCCTCGGCTGCGGGGTTATGGTTCTGCCGCTGTTCGATAAACTTTTGACAACGATCCCAGAGTTTGCCGGCGGCATCCTTTTTCTCCCATTTGGCCTTGAATTTCTTTTTCGCGGACAACAGTCTTCTATTCTTTTTGTCTTTTTCATTCTTTTTGTCGATTTTCGGAAACTGTTTCTGCAGCAGGGTGCTTAAAGCCTGCTCCCGTTCGACCAGCATCTTTTCACCGTCACTCAGGAGGCCGAAAAATTCCGGCTCGTTCATCCGGCGCTCCGGCGGCCGGGGCGGCGGCTCGGAAAAGGCTCTCCCCTCCCGACAACAAAATTCCTCGGGCAACCGGATTCTGCGCCCCGGCCGCATTGTAACCGTGACTCCTTTTTCCGCGATGCCGTAGCCCGAGCTGCGCTTGGCCGAGAGACCATAATCGTAAAGCAGTTCTTTTATGGCGGTCAGCAGGATTGCGACATCCTCGCGGCCGCATTCAGGATCAAGGGCGGTAATCATCAGCCCCCAACGAGCCCGGCTGCCGGCCGCGGCAACCTCGAAAAAGATGGGATGGTCAACCACCCCGAAAGTATGGTCGTGGGGACTAAAGACATCGGGGGCGCTGTTTTGAAACTCGACATCGCCGAAAATAACGCTGCCGGCATTGCCGCCGCTCTCCGCGTCTTCATCCTGATTCACCCGGCCGCATAATTTATCCGCCAGTTCCGGATCGCGGCTTGCGATAATCTGCCGCAGCATCCCCTTGACCCCGGCGGCGTGCAGAATCGGCAGGCCGTTAATCGGATCACGGCTTACGGGGTTATCGATAGCGTCGAACTCGCTTTCTGAACGGGAGAAAAAAGGGGTTTTTAAATTCCAGCTCAATTCAAGGCCCAGGCCGGTCGTAAGAAAGGGGGCCCGGCTGCCGGGCGCAATCACCGGGAAATCCCGGCACCACGCCGGGTTGTTGCGGCAGTCTGTTGCCGCTTTTTCTTTGGCTTCGTTTTTTTCAGCGTCACTGCCGCCGGCGTACACCTTGTACGTGTAAAACCAGCGCCGGGCCCGGGGTGAAGTGTTATTGAATTCCTGCTTCCAATTATCACTCCAGTCATTCATATCAGCAAAAAGATCGTAACTCATTGACCCGCTCCTCTCTTGATTACTTCTCTGGTCAAATCTTTGTTCCAGCAGCCCCTTTCTTCCAGCAGTTCGGAAAAACGCCGTATGAGAAAATTCATAACCTTTTCCTGATCCCAGCGGAATTGGCCATTCCCGCGATAGTTACAGACCGCCGGCAGGGTGGCGCCGAGGCGCACATACCAGTTACCGTCTTCCCTGAGAAACTGATGGGAAACCCGAACCAGACCGGTGAACTTGTTGGCTTCTGTGGCGTTATCACGACCGAAGAGAACCTGGACGAAGGGAATCGACTCCTTCCATGGGCAGCGGGCGACCGCGCCGTGCAAGTTGCGGCCGGCGGCCCGCCAGTCTGCGCCAATGGGTAACACTTCGGCATCGGCAGAATGGCCGTCCCGATTGCGGTAATCGGTTTCGTAAAATTTTATATAACGGCGCAGACGGTAGCGTAAGGCAAAACCGGTGGCCAGGTAGTCACCCTCAGGCTCTTTCTGATTGTGCCAGTTAAAACCGAGGTTGTTTTTGGCAAGTCGCCACTCGGCCATAAAAGTCAGGCTGTTTTCGGGTTGATTTCCCCGGTTTTCCGGTCGGGGAAATAAATCCCGCAGCTTTCGAAACTGGAGAAGGGCCGCCTCCCGGTCACAGGCATCGAGCAGAGAGAATACCCCCCAACCCTGATGGAGCTTGGCGCCGAGGCCGCCGTAGCGGGCGCTGTCCGCGAGCAGCAGAGCAAAGATTTGGTCGATCTCAATCCCGCGTCGGGCCAGAAACGGGGCCAACGGCATCAGGGTAAGCCGGGTTTCTTCCTGCCGACGCGCGGGAAAGGCGACTCTGATCTCACGCCGGATAAAATCCTGGGCGTCTTTGGCCGACAACTTGTTCATTTCAACCGGATTTCCGGCCGCGACCGCCAGCCATTTGCCGATTTGCGACCTGCCCTTTTGTCCCGGATATTCACGGTTATCATGATTGCGGTTCAGGTGAAGAGGATCCGCTTCGGGAACTTCGATGCCGACTGCGTCGAGATCAAGTTTGAGCTTGAAAGAGCGCTGCAGGCCGGTGCAGCCGAAGACCGCGCAGACGGGACAGATATCTCGGCTCTGCTCAAAATTACAGCGCTGTTCAGCAGGGCCGGTATAGTCGCAGGC
>WFRT01000180.1 GCA_015486445.1 Pseudomonadota bacterium
GAATTTTACGAGGCCTACGACTACCTCAGCCACTTCGGGAAAGCCGCCGGCAAAGAGACACCCCCTCCCCAGCTGGCGATCATGGAAAGGCTGCTTCGGGCCTCCGACCGGGAGTTGAACCGGCGGGGCAACGAACGTTTTCTGAAATTCAGGGCCCTGCTTGAAATCATTGCCGAAGAGCAGGCGGTCCCCCATGACTTCAAGCATTTAAGCCGGACCTTCTGTCTTCGGGAGCTGCTCCCGCTGACCCGCCTGGCCACGGTCATCGGGGGCCGCCGGGAAGCCCTCAGGCAGGGCTTTTCCGGGCCACAATTCTCCGACCATCCCATCTGAGAGCCAGCGTCCTGACAACTTGACCGGCTGCCGCCGCTCCCGGATGGCCACGGGCCTCGTCCTCAACCAGGACCGGCAGGTAGTTTCGACTGTGACCAAACCAGCCCCGGGGAGTACCCGGGGGAGCGCCGGAAGCGGGCCCCTTGCGACTCTCAAGTAAAACCTCAAGAATACAATCTAGATTGCTGTTTATAAAGGATTTTTTCTTCTTTTTGGCAATTTCAGATAAAACCATGAGGCGCTCTTTCTTGACCTCTGCCGGAACCCGGTCGACCCAGCTCGCGGCCACGGTTCCACGCCGGGGCGAGTAAGGAAAGAGGTGCAGGTAGGAAAGCCCGGCGCTTTCAACCAGAGACCGGGTTTCCTGAAAGGCGTTCTCGTTCTCGGCCGGAAAGCCGACAATCAGGTCGCTCCCCAGGTTGAGACGCATCCGTCCGTCAGCCAGGCGCAAAAAAAGTTTTTCGATTGCGGCCCGGCGGTAGGGACGCCCCATAGCGCCCAGGACCCGGTCACTGCCCGACTGCAGGGAGAGATGCAGGTGTTCGCAGACCGGGCTGCCGGGATCGAGCAGCAGGGTTATGATATCCGGGGTGATTTCGTGCGGCTGGAGCGAGCCGAGGCGAAAGCGGAGATCGGGAAAACGCCGGGCCAGGCGCACCAGCAGCCGGGTAAAGCCCTCCCCCTCACGCCCGCCCAGGTCGTCGCCGTAACGACCGAGATGAATCCCGGTAAGAACGATCTCACGAAATCCAGCCGCGGCCAGCTTTTCAATTTCGTTTATCACCTGCCCCGGGGGCAGCGAACGGCAACGGCCCCTAAGATAGGGAATGATGCAATAGCGGCAAAAGGAGTTGCAACCGTCCTGGACCTTGAGTTCGGCCCGACTGCGGGAACGGTTGACATCGGCCCGCAGGGCCGTAATCGGCAATTCGCCGTCAAGCGCCTTCACTACCGGGGCCCCCAAACCGCCGGTGGCCGGCTCCCGGCGCAGCCACTCACAAAGACCGGCCTTGCCGGCGTTGCCGAAACAGGCCTCCACACCGGCCAGCTCCCGGCAGCGCTCGGGTTCGGCCTGGACCGCGCAGCCTACCAGGAAAACCCGGGCGCCGGAATCTTTCTTCACCGCCTTGCGCACGGCCTGCAGAGACTGGCGCACGGCCTCGGCGGTCACCGCACAGCTGTTGACGATGACGACATCGGCGGATGAGTTCTTCGCGGCCCGAAAATAACCATCCCGAAACAGGGCCGTCTCCAGCCCCGCGCTCTCGTAGTGGTTGAGCTTGCAGCCTAAAGTCTCAATTCGCACCCTTAAATTTTTGTCTTCAAGCGTCATCGTCACCGCCCACCCGCGCCCGTATCTTCCGGTCTCGGGCAAACATCATAATTTTTCCGGCCGCCATCAAATACACGCCCAAAAAATCAGGAGCCTTTGTTTATCTGAGTCAAGTCGGTCCGGCGAATGAAACCGCCGCCGAGCAGGCGCTCGGCGGCATAGAAGGCCGCTCCCTGGCCCGGGGCAACGGCAAACTGCGGCTCGACGAACTCAACCTCCAGCAACCCTTTTTCGGAACCCGGCCGGAGGCGGGCCGGGGCGGGCCGGTGGCGGTAGCGGATCTGGCATAAAACCTTCATCTCGCCCCCGGGCCCCAAGGGCTCGTCGATCAGCCAGTTGACTCCGGCAACCGTAAACCGGCGGCAGCCGGCAGCCGCCCGGGGGCCGACCACCAGTCGATTATTCCCGACCTCGAGACGCAAAACATAAAGCGGCTCGGACCAGGCGACATCGAGCCCCCGGCGCTGGCCCACGGTGTAGTTCTCGAGACCCGAATGGCATCCCAAAACCTCACCCTGAAGGTTGACGATGGCACCCGGACCACGCCGGGCAAGGCCCTCGCGGGCCAGAAAATCACGGTAGTTTTCCCCATGCAGAAAGCAAAGTTCCTGGCTTTCCCGGTAATTTTCCAGGTTTGATCCGGAAAGTTTTCGGGCCCTTGCCAGGACCTCGTTCTTTTCCATATCGCCCAGGGGAAAAACCGTGCGGTCAAGGATGTCGCGGGGCACGAGACAGAGAAAATAGCTCTGATCTTTGACCCGGTCACAGCCTTTGAGCAGTTGCTTCCGTCCCGCCCTGGCGGGATCGGCGGCCAAGCAACAGTAGTGGCCGGTGGCAATCGTCCTCCACCCCAAACGGTCGGCCACGGCCTTGAGGCCGGCAAATTTTATCCGGGCGTTGCAGACCAGGCAGGGGTTCGGGGTCTCGCCCGCAAGGTAGGAATTTTTGAGATAGTCAACCACCTCCCGGCGAAAACTGCGGGAGACATTTTCCACCACCAGCTCGAGCCCGAGCTGGTCGGCCCCGGCCTGCGCCCGGGAGCGCAGGAAACCGTCTTTCCGGTCGCCCATCTCAAGAAAGAGCAAAAGCACTTCGCAGCCCCGCTCTCTAATCAGGCGGGCTGCGACCAGGCTGTCAACGCCCCCGCTGAACCCCAGAACAACCTTTTCCCCGACCGCCATCAGAGCAGGTTCTCGCGCAGTTTGCGGCGATGGCTGCGACAGAGTTCAGGGTGGCGGCAGAAACGGGAACAGGCCGTGTTCGCCATCCACTCGGCGTGCTCCTGACGGCTCATGCACAGGGCCGGTTCGATATGGATCCGTTCCCGCTGGGGACGCCGGCGCAGTTTGCGAAAAATCTTCCGCAGCCGGCTCTTCCGCCGCCGGGCGACCGGCCGGTCGCTGAACATCTTCCAGTTGCCACAGGCAATGAAAAACTCTTTCTGATGTTCAAGCGACAGGTGATCCCGGGGATAGACGTAAACCCAGGCCTCGATTTCCTTGAACTCTTTTTTTCCCTGGCGCATTCTTTCCACGATCACCGGGAGTTTGCGACGCTGATAGACGCTTCTTTCGGGATCGTCGGGGCGAAACCCCTCGAGCCGGTCGAGGGCCCGCATCACCTTTTCCGGCTTCTTGAAGGTCATGACTTCGCCGACCACCAGGTCATGGCAGCCCTCGACCTCGACCAGACCGGGAAAGCCGATCGGCAGATGATAGAGATAGCCCTGGCAATAGGCCGGTTCCACGGTTTTCACCTTGTGCTTGAGAAAACGATTGAAATTGCGGTAACGTTTGAGCAGGCTGCCGTAAACGAAAAAATACTGGGTCTGCGCCAGGGCGGCCCGCCTGAGAGCCACCAGCCGCCGCCAGTTCCCATCCCTGATAACCCGCCGATTCATGGCATCACCCCTGCATCTCCCTAGCTTTCGCGACCTCGATAATCCGGTCGGCGGCCTTTTGCGGCAGGCTGAAAAGATCGGTCCCGGCAACATATTCCCGGGCCGCCGCCGACCATTCCAGACGATCTTCAGACCCGCCCAGCATCTTCTCGAGGGCCGTGTCCAGATCCCCCTGGGAAAAAGGTTCCGGGGTGATGATCCCGGCCCCGGCCCGCTCGACATGGACACTGTAGCCGCAGGTCCCGGTGGCCAGGACCGGCAGGCCGGCGGCCAGGGCCTCGATCAGGACCCCGCCGGTATTTTCCTGGCGGGCGGGATGGAGAAAAAGATCGGCCGCGGCCAGGAAACGGGGAATGTCGGTGCGCCCGCCGGTAAAGATCACCCGTTCTTCCACCCCCATCCGGCCAGCCAGTTTCCGGTAGACCGCAAGGTCGTCATCGCCGACCACCAGCAGGCGGGCGGCGGCCTTGAGCTTTGCGGGCAGCCGGGAAAAGGCTTCCAGGGCCCGGTTTACGCC
>WFRT01000181.1 GCA_015486445.1 Pseudomonadota bacterium
CATATCGCCTGGGTCGTTGGGGCTGGTCATGGATCTCTCTGGGGTTCGGGGTTGAAGGTTTGAAGGTTCGGTAAAATTCTTACAGGCCGTGCCCCTTAACGGGGGTCGGGGCGAGCCGCGGCCGCCAGTCGGGCGGGGTTTTCGGCCGCCGTTTCGCGCAGGATTTCCGGCGGCACCAGCTCCCGCAGCCGCCGCCAGTCGTCGGCATTCGGGGGCCGGCGGCCCTGGTGGGAATGGGCGTCGGAGGCCAGGTAGTCGAAGGCTTCCCACGCAAGCAGTTGTAAGGCCGTTTGCCGGGGGCCGGGGCCGAAATGGCCGAGCAGGCTGCCGATGTTGACCTGCAGGGCGAGATCCCGGCTCCGGGCCCGGCGCAGGATTTCCGGGTGGCGCTGGAAAAACTCTGAGCGTTCGGGGTGGGCCAGGATCACCTTTTTCCCTCGCCTGGTAAAGGCTTTTACCGGGTCCAGCGGGTTGAAGCGCCGGCCTTCGAGCGGCGGCTCCAGGAGATAGCAGCCGCTGTTGCCGAGGGGCAGGTAGCAGCCCTTATCGAGCCGTTTTTCCATCTTTGCCTGGATCGCGATTTCCATGCCGGGAAAGATCTCCAGCTTAAGCCCGTGTTCCCTGAGCGCCCGGCGCAGCCGGTCGAGGCCTGAGTGAATCTGCTCCGGGCTCGCCGACCAGATGGTGCCGGGCAGGAAATGCGGGGTGGCGAAGACCTGCCGGATGCCGGCCCCGGCGTAGCGGGCGGCCAGGGCCAGGGACTGCTCCAGGGTTTTCGGCCCGTCGTCGACCCCGGGCAGGAGGTGGCAGTGGATGTCGATGAAATCAGCCGGCTGCATGGGCCCCGGTCCCGGCTTGCGCCCTCTTTCTGTTGTCCAGTTCAACGGTCAGCACGGCCACCAGGGTGGCGCAGTAAACGCAGTTGGCCGGCAGGTGCCAGCCGAAGTCGGTGACCCCGTGGATGAAGAAGCTGACGACGCCGGCAAAGGCGGCGATGCCCAGCAGGGGCCTGCGGGTTTTGCGCCACAGCCCGCGGCCCAAGGTGCTGAGGCCGCCGAACAGCAGGGCGCAGAAGAGCAGCATCGCCGGGATTCCGAGTTCGATGGCCAGCTCGAGGAATTCGTTGTGGGCCCGGTCCCACTCCAGGTTTACCGGCATGTTCTTCAGGTAGATCGGGGAGAGCTTGACGTAGGACTCCAGCCCGATCCCGGTGGCCGGGTGGTCGGCCAGCATCGGCAGGCTCATGCGCCAGACCGAGAGGCGGCCGGCGGCCCCGGCGGAAAAATCGCCAAACCGCTGCAGCAGTTCGCCGAAACCGCCGAGCAGGGTGCCGTACAAGGCCAGGAAAAGCCCCAGCAGGAGCACGGCCAGGGCCTTGTGCCGGCGCGTAAAAGGCATTGCCGCTGCCATTAGCACAGAGATGCACAAAAAAGCAATTATGCCCCCCCGCGAGAGGGAAAAAACCAGCGCCAGGATAATCATCCCGGCGGCAAACAAAAACAGCGGGGCCGGGTATTTCTTTTTGTTTAAAGCGGCCACCGCCAGGGCCGGGGGCCAGCACATGTTGAGCAGGGTGGCGTACTGGTTGCGGTAGATGATGGTGCCCCGGGCCACGCCCTCGGCCCCCAGCGAACTCGGCAGCCAGAGCACCCCGAGGCTGCTGTTGGTGACCTGGAGCAGGCCGTAGAGGGCTTCGAAAAAACCGACGGCCACGATTGCCGCGGCAATCTGGAGGGCGAAGCCGGGGCTGCGCCGCAAAAGTTTCCTCAGGCTGAAAAAGTAAAACAGCAGGCCGAGATAGAAAAGGCCCTGCTTGAAGGTGAGCAAGGCGCTGTAGCTTAACGGGGCGTACTCGATGCCGGCCCCGGCCAGGCGGTTGACGGCCTCCAGGTTCCGGGCCCGCTCCGGCGACAGCCAGCCCAGCACCGCAAGCGGCAGCGGGATCGTGGTCAGGCCGATGTAGATAAGCAGCAGCCCGGCCCCGGCCAGCCAGAGGTGACGATTGCGGGCGGTGTTTGCGGCGCTTTCGGCGCTTTCGGGATTGGGACTTTCAGGTTCCGGGAGCGAGGCCCGGCGGCGGTCCTTGCGCGGATGGCGGTGGCGGCGGGAGCTTTCGAGCTCCGGCCGGGAGCCGACGAAAATCCACCAGCCGCCGGCCCCGACGAGAATGAAAAAGGTGTAGAGTCCCTGGACGAAGGGATGAACCGCCCCGAAGATGAGCGGCATGGTGATCAGCAGAAAGAGAACGGCGCGCCGGGACGCGGTTTCCAGTGGCAGGGGGCGTGGCTCCGGGGTTGAAAGGGTCACGGGGAGGATCTATTTGACCGGGTTTTTGTAGTTGATGCCGGTGCCCATGAAGCCCAGGCGGATGCCGGTGCCCGAGAAGAAGGTGCCGATGCCGCTCAACTCGACGAAGATGATGTCGTTGTCGCGAATATAGATTGTATCCCCCTGGCCCGCCTGGAGCTTGCTGTACTGGAGGCGGATCACCTCGCGTTTGCCTTTCTTGACGAAGCGCACCAGCTTGATGTCGTCTTCGTCGGCATAGTTGGTGATGCCGCCGGCCTGGGCGATGGCCTCGTTGACCGTGAGGTTGCTGCGGACCTGGAAGATGCCGGGTTTGCGCACGGCCCCGTCGACAAAGCAGTGGCCGGCCGTGGGCACGAAGATCTCGTCGCCGCCGAGGATGATGATGTCCTGGCTCATGTCGCCCTTGCGGACCAGGGCGTTGAGATCAACCAGGTAGTTTTCCCTTTTGCCGGTTTTCTGGTTGTTGCGGGAGACGAAGGCGACTTCGCCCGCTTCCGGGGTGAGGCCGCCGGCCAGGGCGAGGACGTCGAGCAGGCTTTTCTTGCCCAGGCATTCGAAATTGCCGGGGTTTTTCAGGGCCCCGACCACGGTTATCTGGTGGCTGACGTGTTCCTTGATGTAGATGCTGACGTGGGGGTCGTGGAGGTATTTCTGGCGCAGCAGGTCCTCGATCTTTTTCTCCGCCTCCACCGCCGTCAGGCGGAAGACGTTGACGGTGCCGAGCATCGGCAGGGTGACCGTGCCCCGGGAGCTGACCCGGACCTCGCTGTTCATGTCCTTGTCTTCGAAGACCGTTACCGCGATCAAATCGCCCGGCCCCAGGCGGTAGTCGAGGGCGTCGGGGTCGCAGAGGGCGGACGTGGCGGAGAAGAAGTTCCGCTGCAGGCGCTCGCTCTCCTGCTTGCGGGCCTCCTTGTACTCGCGCTGGAACTCCTCCACCGTCGTGGTTTCCTTGAAACGGTTGCTGGCGCAGCCGGTCAGCAGGAAAACCGGAAGCAGCAGGGCGATGAGCAGCAGGGCGATGGTTTTATTCATTCTCAGTCGGTACAAATCGATGCCGGGCTGGGCTTTTTTGTCGAAATTAATGAAAAAAGAGTTGCCGACTGGCAAGCCGACAACTCTTGAGGACTTCCTGGTAAAAACAACTCTCTTCCATGCGGGTCGAGGCGGAAAAGGGTATTTGCTGTTTAAAAGGTTACTTGTACTGACTCGGAACGCGGGTGTGACCGCCGCCGCTGTTGTGGGAGGCGGCATAGACGATGCCGCTCACGGCGGCCCCGCTCACGACCATGGCCCCGGCAATCTGGGAGCTGCTGCCGGTCCACCACGCGTACGCCGCTCTCTTCTTGGCTTCTTTCTTGGTTTCGGCCTCGATGGGAGCGGTCTTTTTGTCGACATCGGCCATCGCCAGGATGATCTGCTGGTCCGGCTTGACGGTTTTGATGCCGTCGGCCGTGTTGAAGATCATCCGTCCTTCGCGGACGCCGATCCGGGCGCCCTCGTCGTTGACCTGCATATAACCGCGCACCACCGGCTCGGTGCTCGCGTTGAACATTACATCGGCAACGCTGTAGGCCCCGTCGGGAGTGAAGAAAACCATCTTTTTGGCGCCCGGCGAAATCGTAAATTCAACATGGCCGCTGCGCACGAACAGGTTGAAGGACCCGTCCCGGTTGGCGATCGCAAGTTCCGCCTTGTCGGCGGCAAGGATGGCGACCCCGCCCGACCTGATCATGCATTTGCCGTTGCAGACCAGCAGCGGCCCTTCTTCAACCGGGTTGACGCCGGTCAGGTTGCGGGCCAGTTTCCCGTTCTTGAAAACCGAGAGGTTGCCGGTCGCCACCGCGCCGTCCCCGGCCGCAAAGGAGATCCCGATGGTCGCCATCAGGAAGATGACGGCCAGAATAGATATGCCCGCGATTTTCTTCTTCATTTCCACACTCCCAGTTTCCAGAATAAAAATTTTTCCAGTCTTGATTAAAGTAATACCATTCAAATAGCAATTTTGCCGGTAGAAGTCAAATCTTAATTGGGCCGGGATAAACCCGGCAGCCGGGGCCGGCAGGACCGGAGCCGGCCCCCCGGGTTGTGCATTGTTTTTACTTGCCAAAGCCCGGGACGTATGATAATCGCAGAATAGCTGAAACCAAACTATAAGAATTATCTTGATTGAAATCAACCTGTTTACCTCTTTTCCCGGTTCCTGCATCAAATGATATTTAACCGATGATCATTTTTAATCATAACCTGCTTTTTCAAGATGAACCGGGCCTTGAAACCGGGGAGTTTAAGCATGAGATTGAAACCATACCGGTTGTAAATGAGCCCGCATCAAGGCTCTTTGATAACTTTACGCCCGGAAGCGACTGGATGGAAATGTCGGGGCGGAAAATACGCTACCACAGCCGGTGGCCGTTCGAAAATGCCGACAAAAATTTTTCCTGGGCCCTGGAGGTCGGCGGCGTGCTGTTGCTGGTATGGGATGCGGCGGAACGCAAGATCTGTTATTCCAGGAAGGAGGGCTACACGCCTGAACGTTTGCGCTTCTGGGTTTTACATACCTTTTTCCCCCTGGTACTGGAATTGCAGAGAACTTACCGTATCCTTCACGTCGGTTCCGTCATGGTGGAAGGTAAAGCGGTACTTTTTTCCGCCTTCTCTTTCGGCGGCAAATCAACCTTGACTGATTATTTCATCCGCCAGGGGCATACGCTGCTCTCCGATGACTGTCTGGCGATTAAAAAACAGCCTGACGGTTACTATGCGGTACCTTCATATCCTTTCCAGCGGCCGTTTCGGGAGCCGGAAACCCTGGGATATCATGTCGATAATTTTTCTGTCGAGCCGAGGCCGCTTCACGCCGTCTTTCTCCTCCAGAAAAACGCTCCGGATGCTGCCGTAACGGTTGGGGAAATTAAAGGAATCGATAAATTCGAGGCCTTTCATTACAGCTCCTTCATCCATTTTGATTTTATGAAAGAGGAACGTTTCACTTTTTTCACGCAGTTAAGCCGGTATGTTTCGGTTTACCAGATTACAATCCCCTGGGACCGGAAAAGGCTGAAAGAGATTCATGAGATGATCTTGGGATATTGTTAAGGCATCAGTGGATAAGCAATTTTTCGAGGTAGCCTCAATTTGGCGAAGTTACTAATTGCGGTTTTAACAAAAAAGATATAGAGAAAAAAGAGATGGAAAATAAAAACCAGATAGATACAACATCAAGTCAGCAGGATGTGCAGCCGGTAAAAGATACGCGCCGCGCCTTCATGAAAAAGGCTGTCTACTCAACCCCGGTACTGCTGGTTCTGGGTCAGTTGGCTTTGCCCCGGCGGGCCGGGGCTGAGTATCTTCCCGATAATCCCCCTTGGTTAAACCAGTGAGAGTCA
>WFRT01000182.1 GCA_015486445.1 Pseudomonadota bacterium
CCTTACGCTCGCTTCGCCCGCATTGCAAAACTCGTTTACGCTTAAGACAGTTGCAATGCTTAAGGGCTCCCGCTAAACCACCCCCGCCCCCTCCTGAAAGTGGGGAGATAGAATTTAGCTGAATAGTTACACGGAAGTTAAAACCGGGGGGCGGCAGTCGCGGGATAAGGCTGGGGAGAATAAGGTTTTAGCGCCGGGGCGGCCGGGGCAAGATTGACAAAAGGCTTGAACTCTTCCGTCAAAGCCCGCAGGGGCAGGCCGGAAAACAGGGAAGTGATCCGCAGTTGGACCTCGAAGCGGCTTCTCTGGAAAACGACAAACGGCATGACCACCAGTCCGTAACGGCCCTGGCTGCGGCACTGCTGTTTAAGATAGTTGACCGTGGTCTGGTTCGCAGCCGGCAAAGTGAATATCTCCCAGCCGGAAAAGACTTTCAGCAGCCGGCTGATCGACTGCGTCGCCTGGGTCGTAAAATAGGGATAGGGCGTCAGGTTGCGAACCGGGGTCAGGTAGAGTTTGACCGGCCGGGGCAGAAAAACCCGGTCTCCTTCGCCGACCAGCTTGCCCCCTTCATCGACAACCGCCAGGTTGAGATGACCGGCATTCTCGGTGACGGTAACCGAACCGTGGTATACCAGGGTCCGGGCCGGCTCCCCGCCACTCTCATCTCCCGCCGGCCCCTGGTCTTCGGGACGATTTTCCAGCGGAGGCGGCGCGGCTTCGGCGAAAACCAGCAGTTCACTCCCGAAAGCCGGCACCGGTTCGTCGTCATACTCGATCGCGACTTCGTTGGTTTCCGGCAGCCGGGCGACAATCACCCCGCGGGCCATCAGGTTGCTGTTGAGCTTGCCGAAAGCGCTGGCCTGGGCACTGTCCAAGGTGGCGGCGGCGGCCCCGCCGGCAAACAGGAGCACGGCACACAGCAGGCCGATGCCGAGCCATCCCGACCCCGGCAGTCTTCTTTTTGCCCCGGCTTTTCTCATCGTCGGCGGCATTCAGACCTTGAGGGCCTTGACGATGCGCTCCCCGGCCTCGTTGAGCCGGACTTCCGGAACCGTGAGCGAGATGCGGAAATAACCTTCGCCGGCGGCGCCAAAACCGTTGCCGGGCGTCACCACCACCCCGGCCTTTTCCAAAAACATCGACGACACTTCAGCCGAGGTCATACCGGCGGGGTTGTCAATCCAGAGATAAAAGGTAGCCTGCGGCGACTTTAAGGTAAAGCCGGCCCGGGTCAGGAAAGAAACCATCAGTTCACGCCGGCCGCGGTAGATTTCACACATCTCCCGGACACATTGCTGGTCCGCACTCAAAGCGGTGATCGCGGCTTCCTGAATGGCCTGAAACGCCCCCGAATCGATATTGGTCTTGACCTTGCCGAGTCCGGCCACAAGCTCCGGATGGCCGATCGCGAAACCGATGCGCCAACCGGTCATATTGTAGGTCTTGGAGAGGGAATGAAACTCGATCCCGACCTCGCGGGCACCCGGCACCTCGAGAAAGCTCAAGGGCTTGTAACCGTCGTAAGCGATCTCGGTATAGGCGGCATCGTGACAGACAATGATGTTGTGGCGGGCGGCAAACTCGACGGTTTTCAGGAAAAAGGCCTCGTCGGCCACGGCCCCGGTCGGGTTGTTGGGATAATTGATGAAAAGCAGCTTGGCCTTGGCCGCGACCTCGGCGGGAATCGCGTCATAGTCCGGCAGAAAACCGTTTTCCGCTTTGAGCGGCATCTTCCAGGGCGTGCCGCCGGCGAAGGTGGTGGCGATGGCATAAACCGGGTAACCGGGATCGGGCACCAGGACATAGTCGCCGGGATCAACGAAAGCCAGCGGCATATGGGCGATGCCCTCCTTCGAACCGATCAGCGAAACGACCTCGGAAGCGGGGTCGAAATCGACCCCGAAACGACCGGCGAACCAGTCCGCCGCGGCCTGCCGGAAGCTCGGCATCCCGACGTATGAGGGATAACGGTGATTCTCCCTCTTTTCAGCCGCTTTCTGCAGGGCCGCCACGATATGGGCCGGGGTCGGCATGTCGGGATCCCCGACCCCGAGATCGATGACATCGACACCCCGGGCCTGGACCTCGGATTTCTTGGCGTCGATCGCGGCAAACAGGTACGGCGGCAGTTTTTCAATCCGCTCGGCGAAACTTATCCTGATCTTGCTCAATTTCCTTGCTCCTCAGCTCCGGGCGCCGCCATCCTTTCCCGCTCCCGCGGACCGGCTTCCCGGAACCCTAAGGTTTCAGCTTTTGTAGATCTCGCTGCCAAAGGTTTTGATCCACTGGCTCCGAAGAACCTCCTTGGCCCTGCCGATGTCATCGACTTCGATGATCAGGATCGCGTCATCACCTTTAAGGGCGATAAAGGGATAGAGGGTTTCAACATTGACGCGCGCCTCTTTCAAAGCCCGCAGAATCACGTTGAGCCCCCCGGGATGGTCCGGGGTGCCGACCGCGATAACATCATTGGTCCGCACCGCGAAACCATTGGCCAGCAGAACATTGTAAGCCTGGTCGGGAGTGTCGACCACAATTTTCAAGGCCGGGTTCGGGGCAAGCTCGGACGAAGCCATCACGCCCTTGATGTTGATCTGTTCCTTCTCGAGGATTTCGCAAATCCGGTTAAGACACCCGGGGGTGTTGTCAATGGCAATCGAAAGCTGGGTTAAGGACATTCTGGAACTCCCTTGAAATCATCGGTTAATAAGCGGCAACGGGGCCTAGGAAAGATATTCCATGCCTTTGTCGACAGCCCTGCAACCGGCTTCAAAGACCGCTTTCTTGCGGCCCATGAGCAGCTTGAGACTGGAGAACACGGCCTCGCGACTCGGCACCCCGGCCAGTTTGGCAAAGGCGCCCAGCATGATCATGTTGGCCGAGCGGGCGTTGCCCAGCTCCACCGCCAGGTCATTGGCCGGCACGGCAAAGGCTTCGACATCGTGGCGCTCCGGCACCTCCTCGACAATCGAAGAGTTGTAGATCAGCTTGCCACCGCTAACCAGGCGATTGATGAAAGCGAAGGCGGAAGGCTGGTTGAGCGCCACCACGATATCCGGGGCCGAGGCGACCGGCGAGGCGATCTCTTCATCGGCGATCGTAATCGTGCAGTTGGCCGTTCCTCCCCGCATCGCGGCCCCGTAGGCCGGCAGGTAGGTGGCATGAAAGCCCTGCAGCATGGCAGCGTTCCCGAGTACGTTTCCCAGGGTCAGAACCCCCTGGCCGCCGGAACCGGCGCAAAGTGTCTTGACAATCATCCTTTTTCTTTCCTCTTCTCTTCCCGTTTATCGGTCAGCACCCCGGGCTTGTACTCCTTGACCATCTCTTCTTCAACCCACCTGCAGGCGGTTACCGGATCCATTTTCCAGTTGGTCGGACAGGGTGAGAGAACCTCAACAATTGAATATCCCAGGCCTTCGACCTGGGTTTCGAAGGCCTGGCGAATCGCTTTCCTGGTCTTGCGGATGCCGGCCGGGGTGGCAACGCTGGTGCGCTCGGCATAGGCGACGCCGGGAAAACTGGCAACTACGTCAGTGATGTGCAGGGGGTAGCCGTCAACCTCGGGATTGCGGCCCTCGGGGCTGGTCATCGTACTCTGGCCAATGACGCTGGTCGGGGCCATCTGACCGCCGGTCATGCCGTAGACCGCGTTGTTGATAAAGATTACGCAGATATTCTCCCCGCGGTTGGCCGAGTGGATGGTTTCGGCCGTGCCGATCGCCGAAAGATCGCCATCACCCTGGTAACTGATGACAAAGAGTTCGGGCCGGGCTCTTTTCGCCCCGGTGGCAATTGCCGTACCGCGGCCGTGGGCCGACTCGATAACATCGAAATCGAAATAGTGGTAGGCCAGCACGGCACAGCCGGCGGGACAGACCAGGTAGGCCTTGCGCCCCAGGTCCAGCTCCTCCAGCACTTCGGCCACGAGCCGGTGGACAATCCCGTGCCCGCAACCCGGGCAATAGTGGGAAATGACGTCCTTTTTATAATATTTCGGCCATTTATTAAGCAGTTCCATGTCAGTTACATCCTTCTGTAGTAGCGGTGGATAACCCGGGAAAACTCGACCGGGGTCGGGATTACGCCGCCCGGGCGGCCGTGAAAATTGATTTCAACTCCGCAGTTCTCCAGCGCCAGGCGCACGTCTTCGACCATCTGTCCGGTGCTCATCTCGAAAACCAGGAAATGACGGATGCTTCGGGCCAGTTCCCGGAGGACCTTGTCGGGAAAGGGGAAGAGGGTTATCGGGCGAATCAGACCGACCTTGAGACCGTCCTTGCGAGCCCGCTTGATCGCCCCCTTGGCGATCCGGGCGGTCGTGCCGTAGGCGACCACGACGAACTCGGCGTCATCCATCATGTAGGACTCGTACATGGTCTCCTGCTCCGCCAGCACCTTGTATTTGCGCACCAGTTTCCAGTTGTGACGCTCCATCTCGAGACCATCGAGAATCAGCGAAGCCTGGTAGCGGCTGGGTCCGTCGCCCCGCCCTTTCAGAGCCCAGGGCTTGGCCGGCAGGGTTTCAGGGTCGATCGGTTCCGGGAAGGTCACGGGTTCCTTCATCTGCCCCATCATGCCGTCTCCGACCAGCATAACCGGGGTGCGGTAAGCATCGGCGAGGGCGAAAGCCTTGACCGTGAGGTCGGCCAGTTCCTGGACCGAGGCCGGGGCCAGAACCGGGGTCCGGTAATCACCATGGCCGCCCCCCCGGGTCGACTGGAAATAGTCGCCCTGGGCCGGAGCGATGTTGCCCAGGCCCGGGCCGCCGCGCATCATGTTGACAATCACGGCCGGGAACTCGAAACCGGCAAGGAAGGAGAGTCCCTCCTGTTTCAGGCTGACCCCGGGACTCGAAGACGAAGTCATCACCCGGGTGCCGACCGAGGCCGCCCCGATCACCATGTTGATCGCCGCGGTTTCACTCTCCGATTGGAGAAAAACTCCGCCGGCCCGGCGCATGTGGGCCGCCATATATTCGCCGAGTTCATTCTGGGGGGTAATCGGGTAACCGAAATAACACCTGCAACCGGCCCGGATCGCCGCTTCGGCGATGCAGTGGTTGCCACTGATAAAAACCTTATCCACTATACACCTCGATTGCCAGGTCGGGGCATACCTGGGTGCAGACCAGGCAGCCGATACAGGCCTCCGGATTGGCGGCCTCGGCCGGATTGTAACCCAGCCGGTTAAGCCTCGGAGAAACCTGCAGAACCTCTTTCTTGCAGTACTCTACGCACAAGCCGCAGCCCTTGCAGAAGTCGCGGCGCACCTGTACGGTAAAAACCTTGTCTTTTTTGCTCATCGTCAGACCCTTTGGCCTCGCATTAAAAGCTCCCGGAAACCCGGTCAACCGTGCCCGCTGATCCGGGGATCGAACTTCACTAAAGAGGGAATCTGTTAACAAATAGAATAGAAAAGTTCAAGTTTTATTTACCGGGACGGCCGCTTCCCCGCCGCCCGGCATAAAACAAAAAACCGGGCCTTTCACAGACCCGGTTTCCAGCCAACAAACCCGCGCCGGAAATTCATCCCGGCAGCCGGGACCGGCCCGGTCGGCAAACGCTCCGGCAACGCCCGAAACCCAACGGCAGTCTCCGGTACTTTGTCAGGAAGCGATGTGCTCCCGGATCCAGTTGACCGTCGCCTCGACCGGGGTTCCCGGGGTGAAAATCTCCCGGATGCCGGCCTTTTTCAGTACCGGAATGTCATCTTCGGGAATGATTCCGCCCCCGAAAACCGGGATGTCGTCGGCCCCCTGCTCTCCGAGCAGTTCGATAATCCGGGGAAACAGGTACATATGGGCCCCGGCCAGACTGCTGACCCCGATCACGTCCACATCCTCCTGGATGGCGGTGGCCACGATTTCCTCAGGGGTCTGGTGGAGGCCGGTATAGACCACCTCGAAACCGGCATCCCTCAAGCCCCGGGCCACGATCTTGGCTCCCCGGTCATGCCCGTCAAGTCCGGGCTTGGCAATCAAAACCTTGATCTTTTTCTCGCTCATTTCAACAACCTCTTATGGCAAAGTCCCATCATTCAACAATCCTGTCGGCGACGCCGAACTGTAAGACGGCAAAACGCAAAACAAACTGCCGGCTAAAACATTCCCGGGTCGGTATAGCGGCCGTAAACCTTGCGCCAGCAATCGCAGATTTCCTGGAGGCTGACATAGTTCTTGACCGCCTCGATCAGGTGGGGCATCAGGTTTTCCCGGCCCCGGGCGGCATCTTCGACCGCCTTGAGACAGGCCCCGACCCGGCCGGCGTCACGCTCTTCCTTGAGCTTGGCCAAACGCTGCTGCTGCCGCCGTTCCACGGCCGGATCGATGGTCAGCAGGTCGACCTTGAGAGATTCGTCCATCTGGTACTTGTTGACCCCGACAATGGTCTTCTCACCCTCGTCAATCTGCTTCTGGTAGGTGTAGGCGGCATCGGCAATCTCCTTTTGCGGGAAACCGACCTCGATGGCCTTGAGAATGCCGCCCATGTCGTCGATCTTCTCGATGTAGTCAAGTGCCGCCCGCTCCATTTCATTGGTCAGCGACTCAACGAAAAAGGAACCGGCCATAGGATCGATGGTATTGGTCACCCCGATCTCCTCGCCGATAATCTGCTGGGTCCTTAAGGCGATGGTGACGGCGTGCTCGGTGGGCAGCGAAAGGGTCTCATCGAGCGAGTTGGTATGCAGTGACTGGGTCCCGCCCAAAACTGCCGAAAGCGCCTGGAAGGCGGTCCGGACAACGTTGTTGTAGGGTTGCTGGGCGGTCAGCGAACAGCCTGCCGTCTGGGTGTGGAAACGGAGCAGCAGGGAACGCGGGTTCCGGGCCCCGAAACGGTCGCGCATGAAACGGGCCCACATGCGCCGGGCCGCCCGGTACTTGGCAATCTCCTCGAAAAAATCGACGTGGGCGTTGAAGAAAAACGACAGCCGCGGCGCGAAGTCATCGACCTTCAGTCCCCGGTCGATGCAGGCCTGCACGTAGCCCAGGCCGTCGGCCAGCGTGAAAGCAAGCTCCTGGACCGCGGTCGACCCGGCCTCGCGAATATGGTAGCCGCTGATGCTGATGGTGTTCCAGCGCGGCACCTCGGCGGTGCAGAATTCAACCGTATCGACAATAATCCGCATCGAGGGGTCGGGCGGCAGCATGAAGGTTTTCTGGGCGATAAACTCCTTGAGCATGTCGTTCTGGATGGTGCCGCCCAGTTTTTCCCGGGGAATGCCTTTTTTCTCGGCCGTGGCGATGTACATGGCCAGCAGAATCGCGGCCGGGGGGTTGATGGTCATCGAGGTCGTGACCTCGTCCATCGGGATGCCGTCAAAGAGAATCTCCATGTCGGCCAGGGTGTCGATCGCGACGCCGCATTTTCCCACCTCGCCGCGGGCCATCGGGCTGTCGGAGTCATACCCCATCAGGGTCGGCATGTCGAAGGCCGTGCTCAGGCCGGTTTCGCCGTGGCCCATCAGATAGTGGAAGCGGGCGTTGGTCTCTTCGGCCCCGCCCATCCCGGCAAACTGGCGCATGGTCCAGAGCCGGCCCCGGTGCATGCTGGGCTGGACTCCGCGGGTATAGGGAAACATTCCCGGGAAACTCAGGTCCCGGTCAAAATCAAGCCCGCTGACATCGGCGGGCGTGTAGATCCGCCTGATTTCCCGGTCGGAAACGGTGGAAAAACGCTCCCGGCGCTCCGGGGCCCGGGCCAGAGTCTTGGCCAGCAGGTTTTCCCACTCCTGCCGGCGTTCCTCAACTTGTTTGAGAGTCTGTTCAGTAAACATAAGCGGCGCTCACAGGTAAGGTTGAATTTCAGTCTAAAGCCGGCCGAGAATCTGCTGGGCGATAACCAGGCGCTGAATCTCCGAGGTCCCCTCGTAGATGGTCGTCACCCGGACATCGCGATACAGCCGTTCGACCGGAAACTCCGCGGTATAGCCGTTGCCGCCCAGCAGTTGGACGGCCTGGTAGCAGGAACGATTGGCCGCTTCCGAGGCATAGAGCTTGGCCATCGAGGCGGCCGTGGTGAAAGGTTTTTTCTTCTGTTTCAAAAAGGCCGCCTGCAGGACCAGGAGCCGGGCCGCCTCGAGTTCGGTGTAGGTGTCGGCGATGGCCCACTGGATACCCTGGAAGGTGGCGATCGGGCGGCCGAACTGCTCGCGCTGCTTGACATAATCGGATGCGTAGTCAATCGCTTCAAGCCCGATGCCCAGCGCCAGCGAACCGATCCCGATGCGACCGCCGTCCAGGGCCATGAAGGCGATCTTGAGCCCGTTGCCCTCGGCGCCCAGCAGGTTCGCGGCCGGGATCAGGCAATCCTCGAAGATGATCTCGTTGGTCGCCGAGCCCCGCTGTCCAAGCTTCTCCTCGGCCCGGCCGATGGAAAACCCGGGAGTATCTCTTTCCACCAGGAAGGCGCTGATCCGCCGGCCCCGCGGGGCCTCCTTGTCGGTCACCGCCCAGACCACGAAAATACCGGCATACTCGGCGCTGGTAATGAAGATTTTGCTGCCGTTAAGCCGGTAGCAGTCACCCTCGCGCACGGCCGTGGTCCGCATCGCCCCGGGATCGGAGCCGGCCATCGATTCGGTCAGCCCGAAAGCCCCGGCCGGGTATTCACCGGAACAGATTCTCGGCACGTATTTCTCTTTTAGGGCATCACTGCCGAAAGCACAGATCACTTCGGCCACCATGTTGGTCACCGACATCGTCACCGCGGTGGCCGCACAGGCCCGGCCGACCTCGATCATTCCCAGGCTGTAGGGCACCACTCCGACCTCGGCGCCGCCATAGGGTTCCGGGATATTCATGCCCATGAATCCCAGTTCCGCCATCTTCTTGAGATTGCCGAGATCCATGCGGTGGTCCCGGTCCAGGCGGGCGGCGTTTGGTTTAAGCTCGCTCTGGGCGAAGTCCCGCACCACCTCCTGAATCATCAGTTCATCATCGTTGAGAAAAAAATCCATCTTCCTGCCGTCCGTCCCGGCCCGCCGGGGACCAAAAGTTCACTGGCGAAAACGCGGGATCGAAAATAAAACCCGCCGCAAAAACACCTAAAACATCTTTTTACAAGACCCTGCGATGTCTACACCACTCATTTGCCTCTTGTCAACAAAAAACAGTTAACGTGAGCTGGCAAATATGGGCAGAAAAACAAAAGAACCCCCCCGGTTTTCACAGGGAAACCGGGGGGGTTCAAAAACACTTCGCGAAACTCCCGGCTGAGGGCCGGGAACCTGGCACCGGGCCTCTTCTAGGAGAGTTCTTCCTTGAGTTTGGCCACCAGGACGGGCACCACTTTGTGCAGGTCGCCCTCGACCCCGTAGTCGGCCACGTTGAAAATATTGGCTTCGGGATCCTTGTTGATGCCGACGATATACTTGGAAGAGCCCATGCCGGCAAGATGCTGGATGGCCCCGGAAATCCCGCAGGCAATGTAGAGATTGGGACTGACCACTTTACCGGTCTGGCCAACCTGGGCGGAATGATCCCGCCAGCCGGCATCGACCGCAGCGCGGGATGAACCGACCGCGGCGCCGAGGGCATCGGCCAGCTCTTCGATCAGGGCGAAAGCTTCGGGACCGCCAAGCCCCCGGCCGCCGGAACAGATGATATCGGCCTCGGTCAGCTCCGGCCGATCGCCGCCCGACATGTTGACCGCGGTTACGGTAACCTTGGCCGGCGGAACTTCCGGCGAGAACTCGACCACGCTGCCCTCCCCGGCAGCCTCTTCGATGGCGAAGACATTGGGTCTCGTGGTCGCCATGCGCACCGGCCCGGCAACCTTGAAGGTGCCGATCGCCTTGCCGGCGTAGACC
>WFRT01000183.1 GCA_015486445.1 Pseudomonadota bacterium
GGTTCTGAAAAAAACTTTCCCGATGGTAGCTGGAGTTGAAAAAACAGGCGTCGGCGGCCAGGGCGCTGGTGAAGTTGATGAAACCGAACCAGCGCTCCCGTTCCAGCTCCCGACTGTGTGGTCTTTGCCGGCGGCCGGGGACCGGGGGGTAGGCGAGCTGGTTTTCGTGGAAATAGATGGCGGTCGGAGGTTGGGGAAGGGCTGTGGTGAGGCCGCGAAAGGCGGCGAGGTCCAGCATGTCGCTGGCCAGGATCAGGTCGTAACGCCGGCCGGCCGAGACTCTTTTTCGGTAACCGTCGGCAAGCTCGACCGCCGCCCCCTGCATCCGCCATTTCCAGTAGCGGCCGGGCAGGGAGAGAATCTCGACCCGGTGGCGGCTGTGGCGGGCGTAGCCGGCCGCCCAGGCGGCGTGGGAGCCGCTGTGGAAAGGTTCAATGATCAGGATGTGCATGGTGAGGGTCGCCTGCCTTTCTGCGTTATCTTCCCGGCCGGCGCCGCAGGCTGGGGGCCGGCCGCGCGGTGCGGAAAAGCCCCCCTATAACATATATTTCCAGTTCGGTAAAAACCGCGCCCGACCCTGTTACCTTGCCCATTTTATCCCGGGTTTGCCAGGGTGTGTACAGCCCGGTCAAAATATGCTAGGGTGGGCGCAACCGCAGATAAAACCGTTATTTAAAACGGTAGAATGATTGTATGGAAGAGAAAAAACCTACCTATACCTTTTTTATCGTTGTCGTCCTGGCTGCGATTATCTTTTTCTCCCTTGGCACCTGGATTTTTTACAACCGGGTCAGCCGGCATTTCGTCAACGAGGTCCGCACCGAGCAGAACCTGGTGGTTGACCGGGTGGTGGTCAACATGCAGCACTACCTTGCCCGGGTGCATCGTTTGCTCGAGTCGGTGCTCGCTTTCAATCCCGCCGACAGCACCGACATCAAGGCCCTGACGGCAGCCCATTTCCGTCTCCTCTGGCAGATCAGTCCGGAAATCACCCACCTTGCCTTTATCAGCCGGGATGATGATGTCTACTATACCGGCAAAGAGGGTGATTTCATGCCCCTGGGCCTGACCCTCGACGATATTTACGAGTGGCAGTCTTTCGACCAGCGACTCTGGCAGGATATCAAGGATGAAAAACTGCACCAGCGCTTGTCGGTGCTCCAGCGTTTTGTCCCGGAACTCGGCAAGGTCGTTCCGGTGCCGATTATCATCTTTATCAAGCGGGTGGTGGTCAACGGCAAATATGCCGGCATCATCCTGGTGCCGTACCAGTTCGATTTCATGTTCGAGAGCTTTTGCCGCATCCTGGCGGTCAAGGACCGGCGCGAAATCATGATCGTCGACGGTCACGGCATGGTCGTCTACTCCTCGCTGCCCGGGTGGCGGTTTAAAAAGTTCTATCCTTCCTACGCCCTGGCCTCGCAAGAGGTCGTGGAAAATGATGCGCTTCGGCAGCGGATCGCCCCGGAAAATCTGCCCCGGGTGATCGCTTCCCTGGCCGGCCGCAAGCCCTTTTACGCCAGTCTCGACATCACCTGTAAAGGCAAGCCGCGACAGTACCTTGCGAGCTTTCGCAAGATGAACATGGTGGAACCGGACTGGACCGTGATTATCGCCACCCCTAAAAACCAGACCAATGAAATGGCCTGGCGGATTCTGCTGCCGGTCCTGGTCGTCAGTCTCCTGGTGATCCTGCTGATCGCTTTTTTCGCCTTTTTCGTTTTTCACCGCCTGAATCATTTTGCCCAGGAAAATGCCATTTTCAAGGCCGGCCTGGTGTCCAGCCCCGACGGGGTTATGGTGCTTGATGTCCAGGGCCGCTATCTTTTCGTCAACCAGGCCTACTGCGAGATCGTCGGGGCCCGGCCCGAAGAGCTGCTGGGTTCCTTTTTCAAGGTCCGGGACGATTTGACCCGGGGGCTGCCGACTGATATCTTCGCCCGGCTCGATGAGAACGGCAGCTGGAGCGGGGTCGTTTCCTACCGGAAAGTGGGGGAAAAGCCGGTAATCGAGGTAAGTCAGAGCTTTTCCGAGATCCGTCTGGGGGGGGGACTGGTCGGCTACTTAAGCCACCTCAACGATATCAGTGAAGAGATTCGCCTCAAGCGGGAGGTCGAAGTCTACAGCGAATTTCTCCACAAGGAGGTCGAACGCCAGACCGAGGTCGTGCTGCATTCCCAGAAAATGGAGACCATCGGCATCCTGGCGGCCGGTTTCGCGCACGATTTCAACAACCTCCTGGCCAGTCTCCACGGCAATATCGAACTGCTGGAGATGGCTCTGAAGCCGCCTTCTGAACCGGCCGCCCGCTATATCGAAAGGATCAAGCGGATTTCGAGCCAGGCCGCCGACCTGATTCGCCAGATCCTGCTGGTCGCCCGCCGGGACATCGGCTGCACCGAGACGGTTACCGTGGCCGAACTCATCGAGACGGTGATGGTCCTGGTGCCGCCCTCGCTGCCGGCCCAGATCTCTTTCGAATGTCTCGATGATACCTGCGATCTGAAGCTGAAGATCGATCGGGCCGCGATCGTTCAATCATTTATCAACCTGATTCTCAATGCCGGGGAGTCTTTCGCCCCCGACCAGGAGGACGGCTGGATCAAGATTACGGCCAAGGCCAAGTTCATCGATCACTACTTGAGCCGCCGCTTCAACCTGGCTCCGGACAACTGGTACTGCGAGTTCACGATTGCCGACAACGGGGTGGGGATTCCCCCGGCCATGCTGGGCCGCATCTTCGATCCCTTTTTCAGTACCAAGGAGTGGGATTACAGCAAGGGCACCGGGCTGGGGCTGGCCATTGTCTACCGCACCATCAGCAACCATGACGGCACCATCACCGTCAACTCCGAGCTCGGGGCCGGGACCTCGTTTATCGTCTATCTGCCGGTAAGCGGCGAGAACCGCCGGCCGGGACTGCCGGCGGTGGTCAAGTCTGAAACCCCGCCCGATCTTGCCGATCGGTGCATCCTCGTGGTCGACGATGATGAAATGCTGCGCGACAGCGTCAAGATCCTGCTCGAAATGAACAAGGTCCGGGTTGAACTGGCGGCGGCGGGCGCGGAAGGACTGCGGATTCTCGAGGAAAAGCCGGTTGACCTGATTATCCTGGACCTGGTGATGCCGCAGATGAGCGGCGAAGAGTTTCTCGAGCGGATGCGGAAACTCAACTACAAGGTGCCGGTGGTGATTATGACCGGTACCCTGAACGAGGGTTTTCGCTTGAGCCGCAAGTTTCCGGTGATCCTCGAAGTCCTGGAAAAACCGTTTACCCGCAACGACCTGCTCCAGGCCTGCAGCCGGATGCTGGTGTAGGCTTTTGTTTGCCGGGTAAAGCCGGCGGGGAGCGGGTTTCAGGCCAGCAGTTTTTCCAGGGCTGCGATGACGGTCGCGGCCGGCAGTTCACGGCTGCAGGCCCAGGTCTTTTCCGGGCAGCGGCGGCCGCCGTGGCGGGCACAGGGCCGGCATGGCAGCTTTTGGTTTTCGACGACCAGGGCCTTCGGGTTCTGCCAGGGGCCGAAACCGAAGGCCGGCACCGTGGCGCAGAAAACCGCCACCGTCGGAATCTTGAACGCCGAAGCCAGGTGCAGGGTCATGCTGTCGTTGCAGACGATCAGGCGGGCGTGCCGGGCCAGGTAGAGGGCGGTGTCAAGGTTGCCTTTGCCGGCCAGGTTGAGTACTTCGATTCCCTCTCCCACCCGGGCACAGATTGCCGCTTCCTCCGGGCTCCCGTTGAGAACCACCGTAAGCCCCCGCCCGACCAGCCACTTGGCAACCTCCCTGAAACCTTCTTGAGACCAGCGTTTGGTTTCCCATGCGCTGCCTGGCACCAGCAGTGCGTAACTGCCGGGCCGGGGCAGGAGCCGGCCGATTTTTTCCGGGAGTTCGTCTCGTTGGGGAAGGAAAAGCCGGAGCCGGTCCGGGAGCGTGGCGCCCGGCTTTATGCCGTCCAGCAGGGCCAGGTTGCGGTGGACGTCGTGCAAGGCCTGCGGCCGGGGCCGGGTTTCGTGATAGAGAAAAGCCAGCCGGGCCTGTTTAAAGCCGATGCGCAGGGGGATGCCGCTTAAAAAAAGCAGCAGACTGGTGCGGGCCGAGCGGTGCAGGGAGTAGACCCGGTCAAAGCGCTGGGAGCGGAGTTTGCGGGCCATGCGCCAGAGCCCGGGCAGTCCTTTTTCCGCGCCCCGCTTGGCATACGGTATAACCCCGGCCAGCAGCGGGTCGCGGCGGACCAGGGCGGCGGCGGCCGGGGTCGTCATCATCCAGATTTCGGCCTCGGGATGGATCTCTTTCAGCGCCGCGATCAGCGGGGTCGAAAGAATGGTGTCGCCGAGGAAGCTGGTCTGGAGCAGGAGGATTCTCATCGCGGTCCCCGGCGCTTGAATTCGGCCATGAAGGCCTGGCCGCGTTTTTCCACCTGGCGCCACAGACGGCGGTCGGCGGCCAGGCTTTCAGGCCAGGGCCGGCCGCTGTAGGCGGCGATGAAACGAAGCCGGTCGCGCCGCGTCAGGCCGATTTCGGCGCTGGAAAAATAGAGCGCGGCCAGGTCTTTGACCTGCCAGCGCCGGGGCCTGAGGCCGCCGCCCCGGACCCGGTGCAGGTCGATGAGGTGAAGCCGCAGTCCGGCGGGTTCGGGAACCCGGCCCGAGCTCAGATCAAGCAGGAAATGGCAGATATAGAGATCGCAGTGGTAGAGACCCAGCCGGTGCAGGGTCGCGGTGATTTCCGCCACCTTGTCGATGAGGGCCCGTTTGAGCTTGACGGGCGGCGGTTCCACAGGCCAGTTACGGCAGTAATCCTCGAGGCTTAAGGTGGCACTCAGGTCTCTGGTGATAATGAAGGACTGCCGGCTGGACGGCAGCCGTCCCCGTCTTCCCCAGGCTACCAGCGGGGTTGTCGGGATACCCGCCCGTTCGAGCTTGAGGATGGCCCGCCACTCGTTTTCGGCCCCGGTCACCGGCCATTTTCCCCGAAGCAGGCTTTTTAACAAGCGGCGCCGGCCGAGACCGTGGTGGAGCTTGGCGAAATAGCTTTTCCCGTCCCGTTCGAAACGCAGGGTCCGGCGGCCGTCCTTGGCCCGGAAGAGTTCGCCTTCGAGTGCGAAGATGCGTTCGAAGGGCCGCTCCCGCAGCCACCCCCGGCGCCAGCCGTCGGGCAGTTCAAGGATATCATCTGTTTTGCCTGGTGACACCTGGTTCAATCCTGTTATTCAATCTTGATGGCGTCGTAAAAACTCTTCATCTGCTGCGTTCCCCTTCAACCTTCGTCACTGCGGTGTACTGTATGTACGCCTCATTCCTCAGGTTTCGGGCGCCTTGCATATGAAGCTTTTTACTTAGCCATCGAATATTTTGATTTTTTACGAGTTTGTCAATCTTGCTGGCAACAACTATTCAGCTAAATTTTATCTCCCCTCTTTCAGGAGGGGGCGGGGGTGGTTTTTCTGAGCGGTTTCGGAAAGATTTCGTTGTTTTTCCCAGCGAGCGAGAGCCCATAAGCATTGCAACTGTTTGAGCGTAAGCGAGTTTTGCAATGCGGGCGAAGCGAGCGTAAGGAAAAACAGAAATCTTAACGCCTAGCGAAGAAAAGCCATCCCCGCCCCCGTATTCTAGCACAAATCATCTTTCAGTTCACCTTTTTTGCCGGCCGGGTGATCCCTGGTCCCGGGGGCGTGTGGAAATCTTTTAATGGTTGACATTGCCGGTCAATTGTTACATAGAGTCCCCGATTTTTCCAGCCGCCCGGCGGCTTAAATGAAGCTGAAACAACGAGGAACCGAGATGAGTGACGAAGTACGCGTCCGTTTTGCCCCCAGTCCGACCGGCTATCTCCATATCGGGGGAGCCCGTACCGCGATTTACAACTGGCTGTTTGCCCGTCAGCAGGGCGGCAAGCTGATCCTGCGGATCGAGGATACCGACGCCGAGAGGTCGACCGAGGAGATGATCCAGGGGATTCTTGACGGCCTTGAGTGGCTGGGCATTGACTGGGACGAGGGTCCTTACTACCAGACCCATTTTATCGCTGAGCATCAGGCCGCGGCCCGTCAACTGCTGGAGTCGGGCCACGCCTATAAATGTTTCTGTACGCGGGAGGAACTCGAAGCCAAGCGGGGGCGGGCCCGCGCCCGCAAAGAGGATTATCGTTACGACGGCTGCTGCCGCGGGTTGAGCCCGGAGCAGGCGGCCGAGCTGGAGGCGGCGGGCAAACCCTATGTCATTCGCATGAAGGTTCCCGAGGGTGACGGGGCCGTGACCTTTGACGACGCGGTTTACGGCACCATTACCAAGCGCTACCGGGATATCGAGGATTTTGTCATTGTCCGGGCCAACGGCCAGCCCCTCTACCTGCTTTCCAACGTGGTCGACGACGCCCGCGACCGGATCAGCCATGTCCTCCGCGGCCAGGATGGTCTCGGCAACACCCCGAAGCAGATCCTGATTTACCAGGCCCTGGGGAAGAAGCTCCCGGTTTTCGCCCACATGAGCCTGACCCTCGACCCCAAGCGGGCCAAGATTTCCAAGCGTTCCCACGGCGAACTGGTGGCGGTTCACTTTTATCGTGAACACGGTTTCCTGCCCTGGGCCCT
Organism: Pseudomonadota bacterium; assembly: GCA_015486445.1. Classification (GTDB taxonomy): domain Bacteria; phylum Desulfobacterota; class Anaeroferrophillalia; order Anaeroferrophillales; family Tharpellaceae; genus JAADEO01. The sequence continues at coordinate 6,590 of WFRT01000183.1, forward strand.
GGTCAATTTCCTGGTCCTGCTGGGCTGGTCGACCCCCGACGCGCGGGAAATCTTTTCCCGTGAGGAGTTGATCGAGGCCTTTTCGTTTGCCGGGATGAACCGCTCCAATTCCATTTTCAACGTCAACAAGAACGACCCCAAGTTCATTAC
>WFRT01000184.1 GCA_015486445.1 Pseudomonadota bacterium
CACTTCGAGATGAGTGGTGCCCGGGTACATGTCGTAGGCCGCAAGAGAGCACCGGGAAAAGCCTTCCGGCCCGGACTGGAGTTCGGCCAGGTCCCGGGCCAGGGTGGCCGGGTTGCAGCTGACATAGAGAAAGTGAGAAGCGGGGCTGGCGATGATTTTCCGCCGCACCGGGGCGGGAAGGCCCCCACGGGGCGGGTCGGCGACGATGGCTGCAAACGGGGCGGCGAAACTGACTTCTTCAACCCTGGCACAAAGCAGGCGAACCTGCTGCTTGCGGCCGGCCGCGGCCAGGTTGCGCCGGGCCCGGGCCACGGCCCGGCGGTCGGATTCATAAACCGTAATCTGGTGGTCGCAGGCGGCCAGAGCCAGGGTGAAGGTTCCGCTCCCGCCGTAAAGTTCGGCCAACTTCCCGGGCCCCGGCAGGGAGTCTACGAGATCGGCCGCCAGGCGGCCGGTAATCCCGGGGTTGTTCTGGGCGAACCCGGCGGCCGTCAGTTCTATCCTGCCGAACCCGTAATCTTCAAAAATGGTTTCCCCGATCATGTCCAAAGAGGTGATTTTACGGCCCCGGACCAGGGCCGCGGCAAACTCTCCGGTACTCGAAGCCAGGCCGTAGACCCCGGTGGTTGCCGGAGGCAGGTTTGTTCGGCGGTTGAGTCCGTCAAGGAGAGTTTTCAACCCCGGTGCCAGGACTCGGCAGCTGTCGATGGCGACCACCTGGTGGCGGCGCCGGGGCCGAAAACCGAAAAATCGCAATTTGCGATCGTAATGAAACAGGGCCCGGTGCCGGCTTCCTATCCCCTCCCCCGGTGCTGCCCGAAAAGTGACCGGGCCGTTGACCGTCACTCCGGCGTGCTCCAGAAGTTCATTCAGCATCCGCCGTTTCAAATCGACCTGGTCGACGTAGGCGAGATGCAACAGGTCGCAGCCTCCGCATTCACGATAGTGGGAACAGGAAGGCTCGCGCCGCTTTTCGCCCGGCCTGACAACCCTTTCCAGACGGCCGATAATATAGCTTTTTTTCTCTTTTTCAACCCCGACCTTGACCTCGTCGCCGGGCAGGGTCAGGGGAACGAAGACCGCCTTGCCCCGGTAAAACCCGAGACCGTTTCCGGGTGGTGCAAATTTTTCGATTGTCAGGGTGATGGTTTCAGGCAAACCGCGGATCCTTCGGGGCTGGCGGGAAACAGATGGCCGGGGGCTCAGGGCCGGGGTTGTTTTTCGAGCAGCAGGCGAAAGCCGATACCGTAGTTGCAGTTGACCGGCAAACGATGGTTACGGCTGGCACAACGAACGTAACGCAGCGGGTTGTCCCAGCTGCTGCCCCTGACCATCCGGTATTTACCGGCCGGGCTTCCCGTCGGGTTGGTGGCCGGGGAGTTTTTGTAATAGTCCTTAGCATACCAGTCGGCACACCACTCCCAGACGTTGCCCAGCATGTCGTAAAGGCCGAACGGGTTGGGCTTGAAAGACCCTGCCGGGGCGGTTACCGGGTGGCCATCGTCGCAATCACAGACCGCCCAATTGGGCCAGTTCTTTTTGGCTGTCAGGTCGGCGATATTGGCGTAGTTGCAGGCCGGCTCGCAATCTTTCCAGTAACGGATGGAGGAAGTGCCGCCCCGGCAGGCGTACTCCCACTCCGCTTCGGTCGGCAGGCGCATCTTGCGGCTGCACTGGCGGCCCAGCCAGGCGGCAAAATCCCGGGCCTCGTACCAGGTGATGTTGACCACCGGCTGGCGGTCGTCGTTGAGGGTGAAATCCAGATAGGTGCTGCTGTCGTGTTCCGGTTTGAAGCGGCGAAACTGGGCGTTGGTGACTTCGAAGCGGCCGAGCCAGAAACCTGAGACCGAAACTTCATGCCGGGGGCGCTCGCAGGCGCAGTATTTCTCGTATCTCTGCTTCCCGAGAGCCTTGATCAGCATCTCCTTTTCGGCATCGGACTGGCCCATGATGAATTTTCCTCCGGGAATCCAGACAAATTCAATTCCGACCACCGGATCCCGGAAAACCTTTTCCGCGGCAAACAGCGCCGGTGATTGAAGGAAGAGGTTCAGGAAAAAGAGTGACAACAGGAAAAAAAGGCCGCTCCGGGCGGGGGCAGCCTTATCGGAAACAGTCAGGAAGAGTCTTTTCATCGCTCCAGGTGTACCGTCGCTGACGTGGCCGGAAAAAACGCCGTCCCGCCCCGCACCAGCACTTTTCATAAATTGATTGTATACTTTTATCGATGCATGGTTACCATAAAATTTCACTTTATGCTATTAAAAGTCTAACCAGGACTGGTTCCGGCCCGACACACCCGGTTTCTTTCCTCTCGCCGGGCCGAAAGGACAACAATCAAGCATGACTCAGATTGAAACATTCAAGGCTGATCTGCACAATCACAGCACCTGTTCGGACGGCGAACTGCATCCGGCCGAGGTGGTTGAACAGGCTGCCGCCAAGGGCCTGGAAGCGGTGGCCCTGACCGATCACGACACCATCTGCGGTCTTGACGAAGCCCTCGAGAGCGGGCGGCGAAAAGGGATCGAGGTGATTCCGGCAACCGAGCTGACCCTGCGGATAAAGAGAAAGGAGTTCACCGGCTCCCTGCATCTGCTGCTGTTTTTCCGGCCCGAAAAACTAAAAAACGGCAACTTCGTAAAGGAACTCGAAGAACTCTTTGCCGCCGGCCGCGGGCCGGGACTGATGCGGGCCCGGGTGGAGAGCATCAACCATTTCTTCGGCCCGGACGGAAGCCAGCCTTTACTGAAAAGAGCCTTGCTGGAAGAGGAACTCGAGGCCTTGGGTACAAACCTGACCCGGCGTCACTTTGCCCTGGCCCTGGAAAAAAATCACGGCCTGAAAAAAAAGCAGGTGGAGCGGATTATCGGCAACCGGAGCCCGGCCTACCTGCCATCCGGGGTCGATCTGCAGAAATTCACCATCTTTCGACAGAGAAATTCATTCCTGGCCTTCCTGGCCCACCCGGCGGCCGGCTCCTTTCCGCCGCCGTCCCACTACCGCGAGGTTCTGCCGCCCTGGCCGGTGGTAAGAAAAATTCTGCCCGAACTGCTTCCTCCCTACCCGGTCGCCCTGGACGGCCTTGAAATCGAGTATCCGGGCCACCTGGAAAAACATCGAAAAATTTTACGGGAAACCGCCCGGGCGCACAACCTGTTGATCAGCGGGGGGTCGGATGGCCACGATTTCCGCAGGCGGCCTTACGGGGTCTGCGGCATCGGCCGGGAGGAGCTGGAAAAATTGCGGGCGGCCCTGGAGAAGCTCTCCTGAAGTGGGCCCGGCGCCGGCCGGCCGCTTTATTGCTGACGGCCGGCCAAAAAAGAGAGCGACTCCGGTCTGGCCGGCGGTTGCCCTCTTTTTTTACATGTTTTCAGATTTTTTAACGGGTTTTCGGTTGCAAGCCCTTAAAAACCCAGCAGCCGGCCACCCTGGTAGACCATCAGGGCCAGGAGAAACGCGATTGTGGTGCTGTAGGCAATCGAGAAAAAAGCCCACTTCCAGGAACCCGACTCCCGGGCGATGCAGACCACGGTGACGAAACAGGGAGCGTAGAAAACCATGAAAAGCAGGGTGCTCAGGGCCACCAGGGGATTCCAGTCCGGGTCCCGGGCCAGGCGCCGACTCAAAGAGACCGGGTCGCCCGTATCGACCTGGCCCATCGAATAGGCCGTCCCAAGGGTCGAAACCACCACCTCCTTGGCGGCAAAGCCTCCGATCAGGGCAATATTGGTCCGCCATTTGAAGCCGCACAGCCAGGTGACTTTTTCCAGGGCCACCCCGAGCCGTCCGGCGGCCGAAGCCCGCAGGGCGGCCGCTTCGCGACGGGATTCAAGCATTTTGAGTTGAAGCTCTTTCTTCTCTCCCCTGTACTGCTCCACAATCCGGTTTCTTTCCCGGTCGAAACGGGCCGCCTGGTCGGGCGGCAGACCGGGATAGGTCATCATTGCCCAGAGCAGGATCGAAATCGCCAGGATCACGGTTCCCGCCTTCTTGATGTATTGCCAGGTTCTTTCCCAGGTATGAATTGCCAGTCCCTTGAAGGTGGGGAAACGGTAAGGCGGCAGTTCCATGACGAAGGGGGTCGGAGCCCCGCGCAGGACCGTAAGCCGCAGGATCTTGGCGGCAACCAGGGCGATCACCCAGCTCAGCAGGGTAAAGCCGAACATGTAGAGGGAACGGTGATCGGCAAAGAAAGCTCCGATCAGGAGGGCCAGGATCGGCAGCTTGGCCCCGCAGTTCATGAACGGGACGGTCAACAGCGTGGCCATGCGCTCTTTCGGAGAACGCAGGGTCCGGGTAGCCATCACCCCGGGCACAGCACAACCGCCGGCGATACCGCCGGAGACGATATAAGCCATGACCGAACTGCCGTGCAGGCCGAAGATTCTGAAAATCCTGTCCATCATGAAGGAAACCCGGGCCAGGTAGCCGGAATCCTCGATGATGGCGATGCAGAAGAACATCAGCATAATCAGGGGAATAAACCCCAGGACCCCTCCGACCCCGTTGATTATTCCGGAGATCAAAAGGGATTTCAAGGCCCCGTCGGGCAGGCTCGAGTTGAGCAGGCCGGAGAGGCCGTTGAAAAAGCTTTCCACCCAGCTGACCGGCAGGGCGCTCAGGCTGAAAGTCACGTAGTAGATGGTGTAAAGGACGCCCAGCATGATTACCGGGCCGGCGAAGCGGTTGGTCAGGACCTTGTCGATCCGGTCCGAGGTATAGAGCCGGTTTTCATCGTAGCGGTGGGTGATGACTCCGCGTTTCAGGATGCCCTTGATGAAGCCGTAGCGATGGTCGGCGATTACCGCTTCGGAGTAGGTGTCGTAGGTCTTGACCAGGTGATCGTTGACCCGGTCGGCTTCGCTCTTGAGTTCGGCCGCCAGTTCCGGGGCCCGCTCTTCAATCTCCCCGAGCAGGGTTTCATCGTTCTCAATCACCTTGAGAGCAACCCAGCGGGGTGGATACTTGTCGGCCAGCAGCCCCTGCTCCCTGATCCGGCTGGTCATGTCCAGCAGGATGCGGTCGATGTCGTCACCGTACGAAATCCTGATTTTATCCGGGTCGGATGCGGCCGCCGGCTGCTCGACAACTTTTTTGACCGTCTGCATGAGCCGATCGAGACCCTGGCCGGAGCGGGCGATGATCGGCACCACCGGAACTCCGAGCAGGGTGGCCAGTTTGTCGACATCGATCGTCATGCCGCGGTCCCGGGCGACATCCATCATGTTCAGGGCGACGACAATCGGAAGCTTGAGCTCGAGTAGTTGGCAGGTCAAATAGAGGTTGCGCTCGAGATTGGCGGCATCGACGATGTTGATGACCGCCGCCGGCTTCTCCAGGGCGAGAAAATCCCGGGCCACCACCTCTTCCTCGGAATAAGCGGTCAGGGAATAGGTTCCCGGCAGGTCGACGATGACCGCGGAAAAACCGTTGCCCCGGTACTCCCCTTCTTTGCGCTCGACCGTCACTCCCGGGTAGTTGCCGACGTGCTGGCGGGCCCCGGTCAGGGCGTTGAAAAGAGTGGTTTTCCCGGCGTTGGGATTGCCGGCCAGGGCCAGGACTATCGGCTGCAAACCGCCACCTCGCTGTTCATGTCGAGCTCACTCTTCGTCGACTTCGACTTCAATGTAGTCGGCCTCGTTGTTGCGCAGGGTCAAGGTATTGCCGCGGATGCGCAGGGCGACCGGATCGTTTAACGGGGCCCGGCCCTGGATGATGATCTCGGTTCCGGTCACCAGCCCCATGTCGCGGATGCGACGACCGAGATCGCCGGCGACCTTGACCGCGACAATCACCCCTTTCTGGTTTTTTTTCATCCGTCGAAGAGAAATTTTTTTCGTCATCCGGGATCTCACGGTACTGTTGCGCGGATTAAGTTAGTTTAAGCTAACAGGACACAAATAAAAAAGCCCTTTGGTGAAAGATTTTCAACCAAAGGGAAACATGCTGCCGTTTCGCGGCATCTAAGGTCAGGCCGCGGTCACGACGATATTTTCCGCCGCGCCGTCACCGAGACTCACGGTTGAACCGTTGAGCCGCACCAGGCAGCGGGCCTGGTCGGCGGCGCAGACCAGTTCGACCTCCTGACCGGGAAAAATTCCCAGGGCCGCCATCCGGGCACACTGCTGGCGGCCGCCGGCAATGCGGCAAATCCGCAGGCGGCGGCCACAGCCGGCCTCGGCCAGGGGCACCTCGCCCTCGAAACGCAGCCGCCGCCGACAGCCGGATGAAGTCCGGCCGGCACTCTCTTCGCAGGCCCGCCGACAATGCCGGCGGGCAAATTTATTTCGCGATCCAAAAGGCACTGCAGGCCACCTCTACAATAAAAAACAAACCGGCCAAGTTATACTTGACTATCGAGGTTAGTCTTAACAAACTTATTTCTCCAAGTCAACCCCTCAATTACTTTTTTCCCCCGCCTGCCCGGTGGCCTGGCTCTCCGGGCGACGGCCGGCAAACAGATCGAGAAACAGGGCTCCTTTGCGGACCCTGGTATTATAGGTAACCATCCCGTCGGGGTCGGCCCGGCCGGCCACCAGCCGTCGAACCCGCTCTTTCTCCTCGGGCTTGAGATCACGGTAGAATTCCAGATGCCAGATGATATGTTCGACCGTGTTGTCCAGGGTGTCCTGCCGTTTCCACACCGGGTGCAGGTAGCAGATTTCCGGAGAGTAGCCGAGCGCGACCAGGTAATTGAAGATTACGGTTATATCGAGCGCGTCCCATTGGTACTCATGGCCGTAGACCAGGCGGTAGCAGCGTTCAAAGAGCGGGTTTTCCCGGACTCCGGCCCAGTAGACCAGGGCCAGGTTGCGGCGGCTCAGGGCCAGCAGCCGGTCGACACTTTCAAGTTCGTTAAGGATCGGGCTCATCGAGACAAAGACCGTATCGTAGGTTTCGCCGGGCTCGAAAGAGTAGAAATCCTGACAGATGACGTTGAGATTTTCAACCCCGCTGCGCCGCTGTTTTTCAACCACCTGCTCGATCATTTTTTCCGAAACGTCCACCGCCACCACCCGCCGGCAGGACTTGGCGAAACTGAAACAGTGGGTTCCCGGTCCGCAGGCCACATCGAGCAGTTCGATATCGCCTCCCAGCATCCGGCGCCGCTGCATCTTTTGGATAATCCATTCCTGTTCCGCCCGGAAATCCTCGTCTTCCTCAAAGCTGTGATAACGCTTCGCCATTTTATCCCATTTGCTCCCGGTGGCAATCTTCTTGCGCTGCCGGCCCAGGGAGCGGCTGCGCGAGTCAACGTACTCCCGCCAGAACTGGGGCGTCAATTCAATGGTGGTGTTTCCGGAAGACATTATAACTCTCCTTAGTCGAGTGCAGCCCGACAGGCTTAATAAAACAAACCTTTTTCTTGAATGAGATACGGGTCTATGGTAGTTAGCTCGCAACCAAACCAAATATATGTCTTTAGCGGAGTAAAAACAAGATGAAAGATGATTTTCGTTTCCTGCGCGCCTGCCGTCGGCAGGAGGTCGACTGTACCCCGGTCTGGATGATGCGCCAGGCCGGCCGCTACCTGCCTGAATACCGGGCCCTGCGGAAAAAACACTCCTTCTGGGAGATGTGCAAAACGCCGGAACTTGCGGTTGAGGTGACGCTGCAGCCTTTAAGGCGTTTCGAGCTTGACGCGGCCATTCTCTTTTCCGACATCCTGGTTCCGCTCGAAGCTATGGGCTCGGCAATCGAGTTTTACGAAGGCCGCGGCCCGGTTGTCGAGCGCCCCATCCGTTCCCGGGCCGATCTTGAGGGTCTCAAGGTCATCAAGGCCGAGGAAGCAGTTCCTTTCGTGATGGAGGCGATCCGTATTCTGCGCCGCGAACTGGCCGGCAAAGCCCCTTTGATCGGCTTTTCCGGGGCCCCCTTCACCCTGGCCAGCTATCTGGTCGAGGGCGGCGGGTCGAAGCAGTACCAGCACGTCAAGACCCTGATGTATTCCGATCCACAAACCTATCATCGCCTGATGGAGATGATCACCGACACCGTGATCTCCTACCTGAGCGCCCAGATCCAGGCCGGAGCCCAGGTGGTGCAGCTGTTCGACAGTTGGGTCGGCTGTCTCGGGCCCTGCGACTACCGCGAATACGCCTTCCCCTACAATCGCCGAATCTTTGAGGCCTTGAACCGCTTCAACGTTCCCACAATCCATTTCGCCAACCAGGCTTCAACCCTGCTCGAACAGGTGGTCGAGGCCGGCGGCGACATCATCGGGGTCGACTGGCGCCAGGACCTGGGCCGGGCCTGGCAGACTATTGGTTACGACCGCGGCATCCAGGGAAACCTTGAGCCGGTCTCCCTGTTCGCCCCGATTCCGGAAATCCACAAGCGGGTGAAACGGATTATCGAGCAGGCCGAAAACCGCCCCGGCCACATTTTCAATCTCGGTCACGGCATCCTGCCGACCACTCCGATCGATCACGCCAAGGCGATGATCGACGCGGTCCACGAATTTTCGGCCCGTTAGCAGCGGCTTGCAGGTGAACAGATGAAATATGTCAGCACCCGGGGCGGCATCGCCCCGATCTCCTTTTCCGAAGCCGTGATGATGGGGCTGGCCAGCGACGGCGGCCTCCTGCTGCCGGAAAAGATTCCGGTTTTCACCCCGGCCGAGATCACGGACCTGACCAGGCTTTCCTACAATGATCTCGCCCGGGCCGTTTTTACCCGCTTTATCGGCGGCGACATCCCCGAACCAGACCTTAAGGAACTGATCGCCCGAAGCTACGCCTCCTTTGCCGCCCCAGGTCCGGGCGACAACCCGGTACCGGTGCGCCGGGTCGGCAAACTCTACATCCAGGAACTCTTTCACGGCCCGACCCTGGCTTTCAAGGACGTCGCCCTGCAGTTTCTCGGCAACCTGTTCGAGTACCTGCTGCACAAGAAAAACCGCAGGCTCAACATCCTGGGAGCCACATCGGGCGACACCGGGAGCGCCGCCATCCACGGCCTCAGGGGCAAAAAAGGCATCAACATCTTTATTCTTCACCCCGACGGCAAGGTCAGCCCGATCCAGGAAAAACAGATGACCTCGGTGCTGGACGACAACGTATTCAATCTTGCCGTGGCCGGCACCTTCGACGACGCCCAGCGTATCGTCAAGGAGATTTTTGCCGATCTCAAGTTCAAGGAGGAGTTTTGCCTGGGCGCCGTAAACTCCATCAACTGGGCCCGTATCATGGCTCAAATTGTCTATTATTTCAGTGCATACTCACAGATACCTGAAGCAGTACGTGATAATTTTGCGGTAGCCGTTCCGACCGGCAATTTCGGCAACATCTTCGCCGGATGGATGGCCAAGAAAATGGGACTGCCGATTCGCCGGCTGCTGCTGGCCACCAATGCCAACGACATCCTGCACCGCTTCATTGCCGCCAACGATTACCGGCTCGAAGAGGTCGTACCGACCTACAGCCCTTCGATGGACATCCAGCTGGCCAGCAACTTCGAACGCTATCTCTACTTTCTCTTCGACCGCGACAGCGAGGCTTTGAAACAGGCCCTGGACACCTTCACAGCCAGTGGCCGGCTCGAGCTCGACAAGCAGCGTTTCGCCCGGGTCGGCAACGATTTTTTCAGTGCCCGGGCCGACAACCCGGCCACCCTGGAAATTATCCGTCGAGCCCATGAAAACCACGATTATATTCTTGATCCTCACACCGCGGCCGGGGTTTACGCCGCCCGCCGCTACCTCGAAGAGGTCGAGCCCGGGGCCGCGGTTGTCTGCCTGGCCACGGCCCATCCGGCCAAGTTCCCGGAAGCGGTGAAAAAAGCCGTCAACTCCCATCCCCCGATACCCAGGGCCATTGCCGCGCTCGACGGCCTCCCCTGCCGCTGCGTCAAGATTTCCGCTGACACCGGCGCGGTGAAAAAGTTCATCCGGGAAAAACTTAAGAGCTGACCGGCTTAAAGCGACTTTTCCGACAAACGAGAAAGCCCCGCGCCGACATGGTTGGCACGGGGCTTTTCTTTTGTTGCAGGCTGGTGCTGCAGGCCTGAGCCGGCAGCGCCGCCGGTTTACATTTTACCGGAACGCAGGATGACAATAGCCAGCCAGGTTCCCAGTCCCCCGGCCAGAACGTAACCGATAATTCCCAGCAGGGGGTAGCCGAAAATCTTGAAACCGTTGTCGGCGGTCATAATCAGCGATGAGGCGATAATGATCGCCGAAACCACCATCGTGAAGGACAGCCGGTTGGCGATGCGGTCGAGGCTGCGGCTGAAACGCTCAAGCCCCAGGTGTTCAAATTCCAGCCGCATCCGACCGCGGCTCAGTTTCTTGAGGATGTCACGGGTCGAGCCGGGAATGATCTGCAGCAGGGAGACGATTTCCTTGAGCTGGAACTCGACAAGCTCCTTGAGCTGTTCCGGGGAGAACCTCTTTTCCGCCAGTTCCCGGACCAGGGGGGCGGAATGACGCACGAAATCGAACTCTGGATCGAGTTCGCGGGCTGTGCTTTCCACCGAGATCAGGACCCTGAGCAAGAGGATGAAATCGGGCAGAAAACGAATCTGGTGGTAGGAGATGATGCGGATAAAGTCCTGCACCAGGCTTTTTAACTGCAGGCTCTGGAGCGAGGCCCCGGCATAGCGGTCGAGAAG
>WFRT01000185.1 GCA_015486445.1 Pseudomonadota bacterium
AGGGGGTCTTCTCCCCGTGAAACGGACACAGACCCTTGTAGTTGACCCCGGCTTTAGACAGCGAAACGTAGTCTCCGACCAGCTCGACGATATCGACCCGGGTCCGGAGATCGCTGACAAACTCAGGAGGAAAGGAGTAGGAGGTCATGGGGCCCCTTGACCGCCGTCCCTAAGTTCCGGAAAATCGGCATAATCGATCTCGCCGCGGCGCCGGGCCAGCTCGAGGTTGAGCCGGGCCAGGCACCGGTAGGTTTCCACTTCCCCGGGAAACTTCTCCCCCAGAACTTTGAGATGAGCGGTAATGGTGGCGCTGTCGCCGCGGACGATGGGCCCGGTCAGGGCCTCGAGCGGGGACTGGCGTTCAAGGTTTTCGAAACTTCCCCGAATCAGCGGCAGCAGCATCTGCCGGGCACTCTCGTCGTCGACCCCGATGCCGGTCATGAGACGGATGGCAAAATCCTCGAGAGCGATGAAAAAGTTCGAGGCGACCACTGCGGCGGCATGGTAGAGAGGCTTGTCGGCGGCCGCCAGCGGCACCAGCCGGCCGTCCAGGGCGGCCACGGTCGCGGCGGCCTCCGGCCAGCCGCGCTGATCGCCCTCGAAGGTAAACCAGGAACCCGCCAGACCCTTGACCGCGCCCTCGACATCGGCCAGGCTCTGGAGGGGGTGGAGGGAAAAGATCACCGCTCCGCGCCCGGCCAGGGGGGCCAGCCCCGCGTCGGCGGTCAGGGAGCCGCTCAGGTGGGCGATGCGCACCCCTTTAAGCTCCAACTCCTCGTCCGCCGCCAGGTCGGCCGCAAGCGGCGCCAGGAAACGGTCCTGGACCGCGAGGAAAACCAGCTCCGCCCCGGCCACGGCCGCCGCCGGGCTGGCGGCCGCCACCAGCGTCGCCGGCCCGCTTGCGGAAAGCCGCTCTTTAAGGGCCGCCATCCGTTCCGGGTTGCGGTCGTAAACTCGCAGGTGTCGGGCCCCGGCCCGGTGCAGCAGCACGGCCAGGGCCAGGCCGACGCGGCCGAGGCCCACCAGCGCGATCTCTTTCGTCGTTATTTTATCCACCAACATTCCCGCCGGGAGAAATTTTGCTCCCGGACCCGAAAAAAAAGGAAAAGCCGTCGACTTCGCCGACGGCCTGGATCAAGTTCTTTAACTGCAGGATGCTATTTTACAAATGCCAGCTGCAAGCAATAGTCCAATTCCCGTGATATTTAATAAGGTTGTAACTATTCAGCCTAATACACGGGGTCGGGTGCGGCTTTTCTTCGCTAGGCGTTAAGATTTCTGTTTTTCCAGCGCTCGCTCCGCCCGCACCCCAAGGGCACTTCCGTTGGGCGCATGCAAAACTCGCTACGCTCAGACAGTTGCAATGCTTATGGGCTCCCGCTTGCTGGGAAAAACAACGAAATCTTTCCGAAACCGCTCAGAAAACCACCCCCGCCCCCTCCCCTCTCCTGAAAGAGGGGAGATAGAATTTAGCTGAAGAGTTACAAAAGGTTTACTATAAAATAACCGGCGACCCCGGGTCTGTCAAGCTGGCGGGTGATTTTTTTACCGTTTTTACAGAAAAAAAGGACCCCGGCGCGTTTTATCGCGCCGGGGCCCTGCGTGGCGGTTGGCTAACCGCCGGCCCGCTGTTGTACAGACTAAAGCCTCAGTCCTCAACCATCAGAAGCGATAGCTCAGGCCGGTGTTGACCAGCAGGAAATCGCCGTCGGTGTCGTAGAGGTAAGGCTCCTTGTCGTTGTAGTCGGTGTAGGAAACATTGAGATTGAGACTCAGGTTCTCGTTGACGTCGTAGCTGCAGCCGAAAAAATATTCAAGTGACTCGATCTCAAGCTCGGAGTTGTCTTCCCAGACCGCGAAAGCGATGGCATGATCGTAGCCGAACGCGGCCGGATCGACGCCCTCGTGGTAGCCGGAGCTTAAATTGTCCATCTCCGCTTTGCCCCAGTTGAAAATAATGCCGCCGTTGAACTTGAGCTTCTCGGTGGCGGTGAAATCAGAACTTACCAGCAGCGTGTTGACATCGGTCTTGTTTTCCATTTCCGAAAGCGTGACCCCATAACTTGGGGACAGGAACGAGC
>WFRT01000186.1 GCA_015486445.1 Pseudomonadota bacterium
GTTCCAGCCCCTTGCGGCGCAGGATCTCCGGTTCCGTGACCGGATTTGCACGGGCCGCCGTCGCGGGGGCCTGTCGGGTTGTTTCCCGGGGGGCGCTTTGCGGGCCGGCTAAGGTTTGGCCTGATTGTCTTTCCTCTTGCGGGCGGGGGCCGGTTTCCGTCCCGACCACAGGCGTGGGCGGTGCGGTTTTCGGGAAATCGCCGTCCGGGAGATTGAAGGCAAACTCGATTTCGGGCGGGGCCGGCACCAGGGTGACGGCCGGGGGGAGGATGAGTGGCATGAGCTGGCGGGTGAGCGGCCGAAAGGCCGTTTCCTCGATCTCGAGCCGGCGGGCTCCGGTCAGGAAGGTCAGTTTACCGCTTTCCAGGGCAAAGATTTCGTCGAGCTGTTCCGGCTCCAGTGGCGGGCTCAATCTCCGGTCGACCGGCAGGTAGAGATTCTCCTTTACCCGTCCCAGCCGGAGCCCGAAAGGAAAACGGAAAAGTTCCTCGTTTTCCGGCAGCAGGAGGATGCCCTCGTTATGTCTGCCGGCCCAGCGCAACTGTCCCAGCAGGCGGCCCGGCAGGCGGGCGGCAAGTCGCTTAAGCCAGTTGATTTCGGTCTCTCGCAGGTAAAGGGCGCGAGTCGGGGCCGGGGGCTGGACGGGTATCAGCAGCAGCGGGATTTCGAGCCGGGCCGAAAAATCCCCGCTCGCGTCCGGCCGCGACTGGAGAACGGTCGGCTCCGGCCGCGGTACCAGCCGGGGCGGGAAAAATTTCGGGGCCGGTTCGAGGACCAGGGCCGGCCGGGATGCAGAGCCGAAGACGAAAGCGAGAAAATCGTTATCGCCTGAGGTTAGTTCCGGGTCAAGTTCCGCCGGCATCCGGAAACCGAATTCCACGAGTATCCCCCTTTCAAGCCGTGGTCCAGGTTCGCCGGCCGGCGCAAGGTTTTCTGCCGGCAGAAAAACCCGGCAGCGGGCCAGGTCGTGCAGGTAGCGAAGGACAACGCCCGGCAGCCGCGGCGGCCCGGGGACGGGATTGATGAAGCTTTCCGGCCGGGACCGGGGAACCAGGGTCAGGGCCCGCCGATTGCCGGCAAAACTTTCCGAAACCCTGAAATCGATTCCCCGGCGGGCCAGGTAGCGGCCGATAAAGGGAAACAGCGGGGCGGCAAAGAGCAGGACCGCTGCGGGCCCCGGGGCCGGCGGCGCCTTCTCCGGCTGCAAGCGTAAAATTTTGACAACTTCCTGATTCATGGTTTCTTGAAAACCTCTGGGGAAAAACTATTTTTCGCACCCGGGGCGGAAAAATTTTCCAGGGCCGCGAACAGCTTTTCCCGTTCCCGGCGCAGGGCCGAGCGGGGTTGCCAGGAGGCCATTCTTTCCTCGATATCCCTAACCAGCACGGGGTCGTCGGTGACCTGTTCGAGGTAGCGGCCGGCACAGCTGAGGCGCTTGAAGTTGAAGGTTTGGCCATAGGCGGCCAGGGCCTTTTCATAGCCCAGGCGGACCAGGTCGGGACGTTTGACCAGGGCGCCGTAGCGGCCCAGGGCTTCCCACTCTTCAGCCTGCTGGGCCGGGTCCGGGGCCGGTTTTCGGGCCAGCCTGCGGCGGGCGGCGAGATAGTGGCGCCGAGCCTGCTTAAGGCTGCCGGAAAGCTGCAGGGCCGCGGCCCGGGCGAGCCGGGCCGCCACCTCTTCCCGCTGGCGGCGGGCGGGTTCGGCGGCCAGTTCCTCAAGCCAGGCGGCGGAACTTTCCCGGGCCCCGGCGAAATCTCCCAGAGAGAGCAGCAGGCGGGTCAGGCGGGCGGTGTCGCCGGCCCGGGCCAGGGCCAGGGCTGCGGCTTCACGGCGGCCGGCGGCGAGCAAGGCATCGGCTCCCTCGCGCCAGCGCCCGGCCCGGGTGAAATGGTTCCCGGCCCGCCGCCAGAGCTCCTGCTTGAGGCCCGGGGAGTTGCCGGGCGCCCCGGGAGGGCTACTGGAATTTGAGTTGACCGTCGACATGGTAAAAGCTCAAGCCGGTGCGCAGAAAGGGGGGCCGGGCCGGCGCTGTGGAGGGTTTGTGGTTGGAAAAGAACCAGCCCCGGTGGCCGGCCCCCCTTTCTGCGCACCGGCTTGAGCTTTTACCA
>WFRT01000187.1 GCA_015486445.1 Pseudomonadota bacterium
ACGACTACCTGCGCCGACACGTCAAGCTTCTCGAACACCGGCGCATTCCGGGAGACGGGGCCTTTTATCGCGAGGCTCTTGCGGAGCACGGCGGCCTGATCCGCCGCATTCGCCGCAACTTCGAGCTTATCCGGCCCGAAGCCATCCAGATCCTGCGCCACTGGCCGGAGGGCGACGCCTTCGACTATGACGCCCTGATCGAATACGCCATTGACCGCCGGCTCCGGCTGACCCCGGACGAGCGCATCTACCGCAAGCGGCTCAAGGTCGAGCGCGATGTCGCCGTCTTCGTTCTCGTTGACCTGTCGAGTTCGACCCGCAAGGCGGTTTCCGATGGCGGCGGAAAATCGATCCTGGCGGTCGAAAAGGAGGCCCTGGTGCTTTTCTGCGAAGCCCTGGAACGGGTCGGCGACCATTTCGCGATCGCCGGCTTTTCCGGCTCGGGCCGGCTGGCGGCCGAGTTCTTCTACCTGAAGGAGTTTGCCGACCCCTTGGACGACCGGGTTCGGGCCCGGATCGGCGGGCTGCGGCCGGAAAAAAACACCCGTATGGGTCCGGCCGTACGCCACGCCGCCCGCGAATTGAAAGAGTACCCGGCCCGGGTCAAGCTGATGATCATCTTGAGCGACGGCCTGCCCAACGACCAGGACTACAGCAACGAATACGCGATCGCCGACTCCCGGGCCGCGATCCGGGAAAGCCGCAGCGCCTTCATCCATGTCCACGCGATCACCGTCAACGCGGTCAACTCCCCCCATCTCGACAATCTCTACGGCGACGTCAACCACACCGTGATCGCCGATGTCCGCCAACTGCCCGACAAACTGCCCCGCATCTACCGGGCCCTGACCCGGGGATGAGCGGGGGCGGGAAAAAAGTTGTGGCGCCGCGGCGTCCGCGGCCGGCCTACGGCACCCCGCGCTTTAAGGATTTGCGGGCCGACCCCGGGGCGCCGCGGCGCTACCCGGCGCTCAAGCTCGCCCCGGAACTCGGAGCCCGGCTTGAGTCGTCGGGCACGGTGGTGCTTTCGGCCCCGCCGGGAAGCGGTAAAACCACCCTGCTGCCCCTGGTTCTTTTGTCCGAAGCCTGGCTGGGAGATCAGAAAATCATCATGCTCGAACCCCGCCGGCTGGCGGCCCGGGCCGCGGCCCGGCGCCTGGCCGCACTGCTCGGTGAGGAGGTCGGCCGGACGGTCGGCTACCGGGTTCGCCATGCCACCCGGGTGGGCCCCGCCACCCGGATCGAAGTGGTTACCGAGGGCATCCTGACCCGGATCATCCAGCACGACCCCGCCCTTTCCGGCTACGGTCTGGTGATCTTCGACGAGTTTCATGAACGCCATCTCCAGGGCGATCTCGGCCTGGCCCTGAGTCTCCAGGCCCGGGAGCTGTTTCATCCCGAACTGAAAATCATGCTGATGTCGGCGACCCTGGACGACGACGGCCTTGCCGGTTTTCTCGGCGGGGCGCCGCGGCTGGCCGCAGAGGGCCGGAGCTTTCCCGTTGAAACCGTCTACGCCGACCGGGACGAAGACGGCTTTTCCCTGGCGGTCGTCACCCGGGCGGTGTTGCGGGCCCTCGATGAAACCTCCGGCGACCTTTTGGTTTTTGTTCCCGGGGCCGGCGAAATCCGCAGCCTGGTCCGGCGCTTGGAAGAACGTCTGGAGCAACTCTCCGCGACCGCCGGCATTGAAATCCTGCCGCTCTATGGTGATCTTCCCCTGGCGCTCCAGGAGCGGATTTTCCGGCCCGCCATGGGCCTGCGGCGGGTGATCCTGGCCACCGACATCGCCGAATCGAGTTTGACCGTACCCGGTGTTAAAGTGGTGGTTGACAGCGGCTTTCGCCGACGCTACCAGTTTGACCCGGCCAGCGGCATGGGCCGTCTGCGGACGGTCAGGATCAGCCGGGCCGCGGCCGACCAGCGCCGGGGCCGGGCCGGGCGCGAGGGCGAGGGGGTTTGTTACCGGCTCTGGAGCCGGGCCACGGAAGAGCAGCTGGCCGCGTTTGACCCGCCCGAGATGGTTTTCGCCGATCTTGCCGGGCTGGCTCTCGAACTGGCGGTCTGGGGGGTTGAGGAGGTCGGCGAGTTGGAGTGGCCGACCCCGCCGCCGGAGGCCGGCTTGGCTGCGGCCCGGAAACTGTTGACCAAACTTCAGGCCCTCGATGACCGGGGCCGGGTGACCGGCCAGGGCCGGCAGATGGCGCTTTTGGGCCTTCATCCCCGGCTGGCGCGGATGGTGCTCGCGGCCCGGCGGGAGGGCCGGGGGCAAAATGCTGTCGGGCTGGCCGTGCTTTTGGAAAACCGCGATCTTTTCGCCGGTGGCGACAACTCCGGCGGGGTCGATCTCGAAACCCGACTGGATATTCTTAAACGAGCCGACGACCGGCGGGCCGGGACCCGCTTCGGGCTCGATCCGGCCCGGCTGGCGGCCCTGCGGCGCGAGCTTGACAATTTGTCCCGGCGGGTCGGGGTCGGGCGAGGGGCGGCCGGGAACGGGCGGGATTTCCTGCTTGGCGAACTGCTCGCGCCGGCCTTTCCCGATCGGATCGCCCGCCGGCGTGATGCGAGTCGTCGGCGCTACCGGCTGGCCGGGGGCGGCGAAGCCTTTTTTTCGCAGCCGGAGCCGCTGGCCGCGCTCGATTTCCTGGTGGTTGCCGAACTGACCGCCGCAGGCTCCGGCCCCGGCGGCCGGATCCGGCTCGCCGCGGCCTACTCCGAGGCGGCCCTGCGCCGGCAGTTTAAGGAGCGCATCGAACTGGTGCGCGAGGTCTTCTGGGATGCGGACGGGCTCAGGGTCGCGGCCCGGGAACGGGAAATTTTCGGGGCCCTGGGGTTGCGTGAGAGACGGCTTGAACGCCCCCCGGCCGCGGCCCTGGCCCAAGCCTGGCTCGAAGGGCTGCGCCGTCACGGACTGGAATTGCTCAATTTCGATGCGGCCTGCCGGCAATGGTGCGCCCGGGTCGAATTCCTGCGGTGCCTGGCTCTTGAGGGAAGTGACGCCTGGCCGGCCTTTGATGATGAAAGCCTGCTGGCGGCGGCCGCAGAGTGGCTGGGCCCGGCCCTGGGCGGCATCCGCCGGCGGGAGGAGCTCTTAAAGCTCGATTTGTTGAGCCTGCTCCAGGGGCGCTTGAACTGGAGACAGCGACAAATTCTTGACCGCCTGGCCCCGGAAAAGCTTCGACTGCCCGGCGGTCGCCCGGTAAGGCTTGACTATACCGCCGGCGACCGTCCGGTGCTGAAGGCCCGACTCCAGGAACTTTTCGGCTGGCTCGAGACCCCGACCGTGGCCGGCGGCCGGGTCCGGGTTCTGCTCCACATCCTTTCCCCGGCCCGCCGGCCGGTCCAGGTC
>WFRT01000188.1 GCA_015486445.1 Pseudomonadota bacterium
ACCACGTTCTGGGTGGCAATGCCGGCGTGGTCGGTGCCCGGCATCCATAAAACGTTATAACCCCGCTGGCGCTTGTAGCGGGCCAGGATGTCCTGCAGAAGGTTGTTCAAGGCATGGCCCATGTGCAGCGAGCCGGTAACGTTGGGCGGTGGGATGACCATCGAAAAAGGCTCGCCGGAAGCCTTTTCATCGGCATCGAAACAGTGGTTCTCCTCCCAGAAGGAATACCATTTTCTCTCGATCTGTTCAGGGTCGTAGCTCTTTGCCAGGCCCGGGTTGAGGTCTTTGCGGTTGTCACTCATGATTGCGTATATCCTTAGGTTTGCCACCGTATACCCGGCGGTTTTTGTCAGTTTCCCGTAAAAAAGCCCGCGGCTGGAGACAACCGGGGGCTGAAAATCACTCTTTCCGGGCCGGGCCCGGCCCGGCCCCAGACCCCGTCTCACCGTCCTCATCGTCACTTTCATCCCCCTCCAGCCGGGCTTCGAGCCGGGCGATCTCGGCCTTGATCACCTGTTCGGCGAGGGGTGGAATAATCTCCCGGGCGACCCGGTCGACAATCGTCGGGGCGAGATCGCCGACCGCCTGGATCATCTTGTCCATGCTGGCATAGGTCGACTGCAGCAGCTGCTTGCTCCACTCCTGGGTCAGGCTTTCGATCTGGCGGGAGAAATCGGGGGCGGTCGGTTCGGGACAGACCTGGGGCTCGGCCGAAGAGCTCCGGGGCGCCGCGGCCTCGACCTGGCGCCGGATCGTGGCGGCCAGGGAGGAACTGATCTCCTCCTCGGTATTTGATGTCAGAGACGACCCGGAACCGACGGGCCCGGCCTGGTCATCTCCGGAACTGCCGCCCTGATCTTCATCAACCAGGTAGTCATCGGGACTCTCACATTCGGGCCCGCTGCCAGGCGTTGTAACCCCGGCCCGCCGCAGCCCGGCATTCTGCAAACCGGCCAGGACCGGGTCCGGGTCTTCGGGAAACTCAATCTCGGCAAACTCTTCATCGTCAAGCAGGGCCCCGGCATCCCCGGCAATATCATCGGCGGCAGCCTCCACCCCGCCGCTGACGGGTTCCAAGCCTCCGGTCTTCCTTTCCTCCGCATCCTGCATCATGAAAGCCTCAAGATCGAGTTCCATGACCTCCAGGTCGACGTCGGGAATCGGGTCTGCCCGACATTCGTCATTCCGGTTCCGTCCGGCTCCCTCCCGGAATTCGCCGGGCAAATCGGGAAGCTTATCCAGGGGCAGGCCCTCTTCCACGATATCGGTCAAGACAATCACCCCGGCCGGCCCCGCTCCCATCTGCTCACTCATCGCGTTCAACACTCCTTGAAAATCGGCTCCACAAAGTCACCGGCAAAACCGCTCTCGAACCTCCCGGGAGCGAATGCAGGCAATATGGGAAAGACGGCGATTTTCGGCCTATAACCCATAAAAAGGAAAATAACAAGCTTGTCCGGGATCAAGTACTGCCGGCCGGCCGGCAAAGTTCGAAAATGCCGGCCACCGGGGTGCCGCACTCGGGGCAGCGGGAGTCGGCAATCCGGTTCTCCAGGACCCGGAAACCGTAGCGCCGGACAAGCCTGGTGCCGCACTGGTGACAGCAGGTGTCTTCCCCGCCCAGGCCCGGGCGGTTGCCGGCGAAAACATAACGCAGCCCGGCCTCGAGCCCGATCTCCCGGGCCCGGGCGATGGTTTCGGGCGGGGTCGGCGGCACCGTGGTCAGGCGGTAGGTCGGGAAAAAACCGGTCACATGCCAGGGCATGGCGGGATCGACCCGGGCCAGGAAACGGGCCATCTCCGCGAGTTCGCGGGGATCGTCGTTCAAACCCGGAATCAGCAGCGTGGTAACCTCGACCCAGATGCCATGGGCCCGAAAATCGGCAATCGTCTCGAGCACCGGCTGCTTGCTCCGGGCCCCGCAGAGCCGCCGGTAAAAGCCATCGGACCAGGCCTTGAGATCGATGTTGGCAGCGGCGATCAGGCCGTAAAGCCGCTGCCGGGCGGCCGCCGTCAGGTAGCCGTTGCTGACCATCAGGTTGAGCAGGCCCCGCTCCCGGGCCCGGACCACGGTCGCCGTCATCAGTTCGAAGTAAACGGTCGGCTCGGTATAGGTGTAGGCGATCGAAGCACAGCCGCAGGAGATGGCCTCGCGTACCAGTTCGGCGGCCTCCCGGTGCTCGCCGGCCAGTTTCCGGCCGTTTGCCGGCATCTGGGAAATTTCATGGTTCTGGCAGTGGCGGCAGCGGAAGTTGCAGCCCGGAGCGGCCAGGGAATAGCTCGCCGAACCCGGCAGCACGTGGTAGAAAGGCTTTTTTTCGATCGGGTCGACATGGGCGGCGACAACCAGGTCGGAAACCCGGGTGTAAAGCCGGCCGGAACGATTGACCCGCACGCCGCAGATCCCGACCTGGCCGGGCCCGAGCCGACATTCATGGGCGCATAGCTCGCAGTTTACCAGTTCATTTTCCCGCTGCCGGTAAAGATCCGCCTCCCGCATTTTCAGGTCCTCTCCCAAACTTTCGTCCCACCGGCACAGACCCACTTTCGCAGTCCGGGCCGAAATTGTTTTTTCAGCAACTATTCAGCTAAATTTTATCCCCCCACTTTCAGGAGCGGCGGCGGAAAGATTTCGTCGTTTTTCTTAAGCAAGCGGGAGCCCATAAGCATTGCAACAGTCTTAAGCGAAGCGAGTTTTGCAATGCGGGCGTAGCGAG
>WFRT01000189.1 GCA_015486445.1 Pseudomonadota bacterium
CTGTTACAGCTGGAGTTGAAATAATGATGGCGGCGCACTTGGAATTTCCCGCTATCGATGCTAATACAGTACCGTTTTCAAACTTTTTTCTCGAGGAACTGGCCCGTCGCCGGCTCGGATTTCGCGGCCTGTTGCTTTCCGACGACCTCGACATGGCGGCGGTCGCCGGCCGGCCCCTGCCGGAAGTGATGGTCGCCGGGTTGGCCGCCGGACTTGATCTTGCCCTCTGGGGACGCAACCTGAAACCGGTTGCCGACCCGCTGCCGGTAATGGCGGCTTTCGTTAAGAGATTGCAAAATTGTGCTTTGTCGGAGTCGGTGATCCGGGAAAAAACGGGTCGTATCGAGAGCCTGGTCGAAAAATTGACCCGGCTGGCCCGGCACCAGAGAGACGGAAAGCCGGTCGATGGTTAAACTGGGTCTTGAAAGTTTTATCGAGCAGTCCGACAGGATGATGCCGGTCGGCTCCCGGGCCGTGTTCCTGACTCACCAGGCCGCGGTTGACGGTTGCGGCCTGACCTCCTTAGAGCGTGTACGCCGGGCCCGGCCCGACCTGGTCCGGGCGGTCTGGAGCCCTCAGCACGGTTTTTACGGCGACCGCCAGGCCAACATGATCGCCTCGGATAATTTTTCCGATCCTCTTTCCGGCCTGCCGGTCTTCAGCCTCTACGGTGACAAGCGTAAACCCGGTCCGGAAATGCTGGCCGACGTGGACTTTATCCTGGTCGACCTGGTTGATGTCGGCTGCCGGGTCTACACCTATATCTGGACCATGTTTCTGGTCATGGAGGCGGCGGCCGCCGCCGGGGTTGGCGTGGTCGTTCTGGACCGCCCCAATCCGCTTGGCGGGATGGTGCTCGAAGGCAGTCCGCAGGGGCTCGAGTACACAAGTTTCGTCGGGCTTTTTCCGCTGGCCCTGCGCCACGGTTTGACGATCGGTGAAGTCGCGGTTTTTTTGTCCCGCTATGCCGGTCTCGATCTCGATCTCAAGGTGGTGCGAATGGCCGGCTGGCAAAGGGCCATGAGCTTTGCCGAAACCGGCCTGTTCTGGGTGCTGCCTTCACCCAACATGCCGACCCCGGCCACGGCCCGGGTTTATCCCGGCCAGGTTCTGCTCGAGGGCTGCAATCTTTCCGAGGGCCGGGGCACGACCCTGCCTTTCGAACTTTGCGGGGCCCCTTTTATCGACCCCCGAACCCTGCTGGCCCGGATCGAGGAGTCGGCAAAAGCCGGGGCCGTGCTGCGGCCCACCTGGTTCACCCCGACCTTTGACAAGTGGCGGGGCCGGCTTTGCGGTGGGTTTCAGCTTCATGTCGTGGAGCCGGAAAGGTTTGCCCCGGTTCTGTTTACCCTGGGGCTTTTGCGGGCGGTGCTGGAACTCTACCCCGAAGAGTTTGGCTGGCTTGACCCGCCCTATGAATATGAGTATGAAAAGCCGCCGATTGACATCCTGACCGGTGATCCCGAGATCAGAAGGGCTTTGGAGGACGGTAAAGAGCTTGCTGAAATCGCCGGTCTGGGTCGGGAGAGGCTGGCCGAATTCAAGGCCCGGCGGCAGGATGTGCTGTTTTATGAATGATTTTTTCTCCGCCGCGTGATATCGGAGAAAAGCTTTTTTGTTGATTAGAGGTTTTACTTGTTATGCTGTCTCTTGAGGAGGGGAAAATGAAAAGGACACTGGGTATGATCTTGGTTGCCGGCCTGCTGCTGGCTCTGGCAATGATTTTTACCGGCTGCGAAGGCTGCTACTACCGGGCCGGGGCCCGGTCGACTCCTGAGTTTGTTGCCGCCCGCGGGGCCCGGGTTTATGTTCACGCTCCCCGTGACAAGGGCCTGGTCGACCGCATTGACCCACTGGTCCGGAGCGAGATCGGCCGGCTCGGTTTTACCGTTGTCAACGATCCCGGCAACTGCGACCTGATCGCCTATTACTACTACTCCTACGATCTCCAGGAACCCTCGTATATTCACGATTTCATGGTGGTCTTCAAGCCCTACCCGGGCGACCGGCCGGCCGTGATGGCTTCGGCCAGCTGCTACCATCCCTGTTCCAGCAACACCACCGACCATGCCAACCCCGGCCGCGAGGTTCGTGAGGCCTTTGCCGCTTTGCGCGGGAAGGTCAAGGCCGCGACCGGTGGCTGCGGCAGCCGGTAGAAAAGCGAAAAAACTGCATCCAGTTGCGCAAAAGGCCGCCGGAATGAGTTCCGGCGGCCTTTGTTTTTTTGTAACTATTCAGCCAAATCCGGGGTCGGGTGCGACTTTTCTTCGCTAAGCGTTAAGATTTCTGTTTTTCCTCGCGCTCCGGCCGGGTTTCCTCCGGGTGTCCGTGCTGGTGTTCATGGTTGTGTTCATGGTCGTGGGGGTGGGGCTGGCCGCCGTGTTTGTGGGGGATGTCGCCGCAGGGATGGAAGTGGCGATGGTTGTGGAAGTAGATATTTTCACTGCGCAGGAGATGTCCCTTGTCAATGGCAAAGATTTCGCGGCTGGTATGAGCCAGAAAATCCCAGTCGTGCGAAATCAGGATGTAGGCCAGGTCGAGGCCCTCGAGAATTTCGATGAGCCGGGTCCGGGTTTCGGCATCGAGGTTGTTGGTGGGCTCGTCGAGCAGCAGGGCCCTGGGTTCCATGACCAGGATGGTGGCCAGCGACACCAGCTTTTTCTCACCCCCGGAAAGCTGGTGGGTGATTCTTTCCTTAAGGTGCGTCAGGCCGAGTTCGGACAGGGTCTTTTCGGCCCGCCTGCGGGCCTCGCCCGGGGTCGCGCCGAGATTCAGGGGCCCGAAGGCGACATCTTCGATCACGGTCGGTGAGAAAAGCTGGTCGTCGGCATCCTGAAAGAGCAGGCCGATGGTCCGGCGCAGGGCGAGAAAATCCCTTTTCTGCTGAAGTTCTCTGCCCTGGAAAAAAAGCCTGCCGGCGGTGGGTGTCAACAGCCCCATGATTATGTGAAAAAGGGTGGTTTTGCCGCTGCCGTTGGTGCCGATCAAACCGATTTTCTGGCCTTCCCGCAGGCTGAAATCGATATTTTCGAGCACCGGGTGCCGGGCGCCCGGGTAGGTGAAAGAGATCTGTTCAAGTTCCAACAGGGCAGGGGTGGAGGTCATGGTTTATGATATCCGTTTAAGAATTTCCATAATTATCAGCCCGGCCGCGGCCAGGCTCAGCAGGCCCAGCAGCATCAGGTCGCGGCGCTCGAGGCGGCGTTCGTCAAGGGTGTAGAAGCGGCCCGAAAAACCCCGCAGCAGCATCGCCTGATGCACCCTCTCGGCCCGGTTCCAGCTTTTCACCAGGGTCATGCCGAAGAGGTGGGCGTAACTTCTGTAGGTATGGAGGTTGGTGCCGGGCTTGAAGCCTCTCAGACGGGCGGCCCGGACCAGGCGCTGGTACTCCTGGTTGATAACGAAAATGTAGCGATAGGAGAAAAGCAGCAGCAGGCAGAGCTTGGCCGGCAGGTGCAGGCGGGCCATGGCGTGACCCAGTTCGGCAACACTTGAAGTAGCCAGAAGACTGATGAAAATCAATATGATGGCGTTGGTTTTTAAGGTGATGAGTCCAGCCAGCAGGAGCCCGGCGCGGCTGACATGCAAAGGGCCCAGGCTGAAGGCCGCAGCCCCGGGATAGGTAAGCGGCAGGGTGAGCCAGAGAAAGCCGATAAAACCGTTGACGACCAGGAGGCGCCGGAAAATCATTCCCAGCGGCAGCCGGGCCAGCAGGATCAGCCCCAATCCCAGTCCGAGGCCGGCGGCCGCCGTGTAAAAGCTTTGGCAGAGGGCAATGACCAGGGTCAAAGCCAGGGTTGCGACCAGCTTGATTCGGGCATCGGCCCGGTGCAGTTGTGAGTTGCCCCGGCAGAAACTTTCGAAGGTCATCTGATCGCCTGCCCGGTGCTGCTCATGGCCAGGTTGCCGTCACGGATGCCGCGCAGCGCGATCAGCCGGCTGGCCAACTCCTGGATCTCCCCGGCCTTGCCCCGGACGATGATGACTTCCATGCAGTTGTCATGGTCCATGTGGACGTGGGTCGAAGAGACGATATGGTGGTGAAAATCGTGCTGGACCTCGGTCACCCGTTCCTGGAGCTTGGGCTGGTGATGATCGAAGACCAGCGTAATGACCCCCATTACGGCCTTGTCGGCCTCCCACTCCCGGCGGACCAGGGTCTTGCGGATCAAGTCCCGGATGGCCTCGGAGCGGTTGTCGTAGTGGTGCCCCTGGATGTAACGGTCGAATTCCGCAAGCAGGCTTTCTTCCAGGGAGATTGAAAATCTCTTCAGCATGGTTTTCCTTTCGTTGCCAACTCTTCCCAGCTAGCAGTATCACGCTTTTTAGAAAACGTGCTACTACTGCCAACGCCTCGTTCCTGTCAACCTTTTTTTGTCCGGCCGGCGGCGTCCTTTTGTAACGGTCAGTTTTTTCCCGGAGCGATCCTGAAGATAAGTTCGTCGACCTTGTCGATGCGGGGAAGGGGGAAGGGAAAGGCGCAGGAGCGGTGCAGGCGGGCGAGCTTGTCTTCAATCTCGTCCGGGCTGAAGCCGGGAAAGCGGTGGCGCTGAAAGGCGGGGTTGTATTTGGAATCGGGTTTGAAGGATTTTACCTTTTTACTCAGCCGCCGGGC
>WFRT01000190.1 GCA_015486445.1 Pseudomonadota bacterium
AAAAGACGCATCCCCTCCATTGCCATTGACACCGCCCCGGCATATTGAACCTTGGTCATGTTGTTGATATAGAGGGTCGGCGGCATTTCGGCCGGTTGGTTGGCCTCCAGCAGGGCATCTATCAGCTCAAGGGCTTCAGGTTGATCAGTGCTGGAATTGGTCTGAGTTTGGGCCTGGGTTTTTCCCGGAAGCCGCGAGTCATTTTTGATTTTACGGTGGTTGTCAATTTTCGGATTACAGCTGTTGTCGTCAACGACCGTATTCCAGGAGTTATCGGGTTTTTCTGCTTTTCTGGAAGGTGGAGCACCGGGTTGGGGCGAAGCATCAAAAGCGTTACTCCAGCCGGAGTTTCCGGCCCAGGCCGAAGACCGGCTATGAAAACTCTTCAGGGCCGGTTGGACGAGAAGCATTAAACAGGCAAACAAAATGAGGCGGAAAATTTGGGGGGCAAGAATCTTGCCTGGTTGTTTGATTTTCATGGGCCTCATCCTCCTTGCTGGACCGTAAAATTACGTGTAACTATTCAGCTGAATTCTATCTCCCATCTTTCAGGAGGGGCGGGGGTGGTTTTTCTTAACGCTTAGCGAAGAAAAGCCGTGCCCGACCCCGGATTTGGCTGAATAGTTACAATTACGTTTTAAAAATTGCAGCTGCTGTTTTATGCCTTTGCTTCTCTGCGTTTTGTTTTCGTGGCCAGCCACTGGCGGGCGGCGAGGATGGCCAGGAGGACGGCGCCGGCGGTGCTGAAGCGGTTGTCGGGCCAGAAGAGGGCTAAGGCGGCCAGGGCCATCAGGGCGGTTTCGACCAGGCTTAAGGCCTGAAAAAGAAATCTTTCCAAGGCGCTGGTGAAGGCGACCAAGCCGATGGTTGTAAAGATCATGGTCAGGACCACTTCGCCGACCGGGCCGTTGCCGAGCAGGGGGCGGTAGGCCATGACGATCGGGATGATGTAGAGACCTTTGGCGATCTTCCAGGAGGCGAGCGCGGTTTTCAGCGGCGAGGCCCCGGCGATCCCGGCTCCGGCGAACGAGGCCAGTGAAACCGGCGGGGTGACATTGGCGTCCTGGCTGTACCAGAAGACGATCATGTGGGCGACGATGATCGGCAGGCCCAAATCCATCAGGGCCGGGCCGGCGAGGATCACGAGAACGATGTAGGATGCGGTTACCGGCAGGCCCATGCCGAGAACCAGCGAGGCCAGCCCGATCAGCATGATTGCCAGCAGCGGGCTGCCGCCCGACAGCGAGACTACGAGGCTGGAGAATTTCAGCCCGAGCCCGGTCAGGCTGACGCAGCCGACGATGATCCCGGCACAGCCGCAGGCGATCGACACCATCACCGCGCTCTTGGCCCCGGCCTCGAGTCCGTTCAGGATGTCCCTGAAGCTCAGCCGCGTACTTTTTCTCAGCATCGCCGTAGCGATGGTCGAGACCACGGCCACGAAGCCGGCCATCATCGGGCTGTAGTTGTTGCAGAGGACGTAGATCAGGATGAAAACCGGCAGCAGGAAGTGGATCCCCTTGCGGACGGTTTCGCCGACTTTCGGCAGGTCCTCCCGGGGCAGGGGCTTGAACCCCTCTTTCCGGGCCTCGAAGTGGACGAAGAAAAGCACGCTCAGGTAGTAGAGCAGGGCCGGGACGATGGCGATCTTGACGATGTAGAGGTAGGAGGTGTTGGTGAATTCGGCCATCAGGAAGGCCCCGGCTCCCATGATCGGGGGCATGATCTGGCCGCCGGTCGAGGCCGCCGCCTCGACGGCCCCGGCGATGTGGGGCTTGTAGCCGACCTTTTTCATCATCGGGATCGTGAACGAACCGGTAGTGACGACGTTGGCGACCGCCGAGCCCGAGACTGAGCCCATGAAGCCGCTGGCCAGGACCGCGGTCTTGGCCGGGCCGCCGGTCATCCGGCCGGTCAGGGCGTAGGCGAGATCGATGAAGAAATCGCCGCCGCCGGAGCGCTCGAGAAAGGCCCCGAAGAGGATGAAGACGAAAACGAAGGTCGCCGCGACCCCGGTCGGCAGGCCCCAGATGCCCTCGGTGGTGAGATAGAGGGTGGTGACGATGCGTTCGATGCTGTAGCCCTTGTGGGCGATGAGGTCGGGCATCCAGGGGCCGAAATAGGTGTAGAGGAGGAAGATGATGGCAATCGCCGCCATGAAGAAGCCGATGACCCGGCGGGTTGCCTCCATGACCAGGAACAGGGCGATGACCCCCATGACGACGTCGGTCCGGGTCCAGTCGCCCTGGCGTTCGACGATGGCGCCGAACTGGGTCCAGATGTAGGCGCCGATGACGACGCAGAGAAGGATCAGGATGAAATCCGCGATCATGAAGAGGTCGAAGCGGTCGCGGGCCGCCGCCTTGCAGGGCGGATAGAGGGCATAGATCAGGATCATGATCAGGACCAGGTGGATCGAGCGCTGGTAGATCGCGGCCAGCGGCGAGATGCCGGCGGTATAGAGCTGAAAGAGGGAAAGTCCGATCGCCGCGGTGGTGATCGCCAGGGCGAAAATCCCGCGCAGATGGCGGGGGCCGGCCGCTTTGTCTTCCAGGACCAGCGGTTTGCCGGTTGCATCGAGAGTTGGGGATTGTTTTTCAGTCATTGCCGTTCCCAGGTTGGCTGGTGGGTTTGCCGGTTGTGGTTTTCCGGTCGCCGGGGCGAAATTCGACCAGGGCCCGGGTTCCGGCGGCTTGCCGGGAGAGGTTGATTTCGCGGTCGTGGTAGATGATCGTATGGCCGACGCTCGGGGCCCCGATGCGGAGGATGAAGGAGCCTAAAGGCCGCTCCATGTCGCTGATTGTAATCCAGTCTCTGTCCTGGGTCAATTTGCCGTGGCCGGGCCAGTGGCCAAGGCCGGCCCCGAACATCGTAAACCAGGTTTTTTCAAGGACCAGGCCTTTTTCGGGGTCGAGCCGGAACTGCTCGAAGATCGGGGTGTGATCGACCGAGTGGATGTAGCGGATGACGAAACGGTCGTTGGTTTTGACCGGCATTTCGGCGATGATTTTGCCGGTTGCGTAGTCACTGACGACCAGGCGCGGCCCGGGCGCTTCATTGGCCGGTTCCCGGGCCCGGGCCGACGGCCGGGAAATAAACACCGGCAGGGCCAGCAGGAGAAGAAAAATCAATCCCGGCACCCTCAAAAGAGGATGCCGGGACGAAAAGAGCGGTTTTTTCATTGTCTCGGGCGGATTGCCGGACAAGTAAAGTGCCCGGCGGCCGGCTACTTGGCGATCAGCCGTTCGGGTATGTCGATGCCTTTTTCGCGGATGTACCTGGCGGCCCCGGGGTGAAGCGGGATGGCCGAGTACTTGACCGCGTTTTCCGGGGTCGTGAACTTGGCGAAGTGGTGGATCTTGATCAGGTAGTCCTGGTTCTCGAAAACCGCCTTGGTGAGTTTGTAGACCAGTTCTTCGTCGAGATCGGCGTTGCAGATGAAGGTGTTCCAGACCGAAGCCGTGTAGACATCCTGGTCCTGACCCTTGTAGACCCCGGCCGGCAGGGTGTAGCCGGAATAGAAGGGGTATTTCGCGGTAATCGTGTTGATCTCCTCCTCGGTAAAGGGGAGGATCTTGATCGGGTGGGTGGTGGCGAGATCCATGATCGAGGAAGTCGGCGGGGCCACGCACCAGATGCCGACGTCAATCGAATTGTCCTTCAAGGCATTGGCGTTTTCGTTGAAAGAGAGCCTGTAGACCTTGAAAGAGCTGTAAGGAATATTGAGAGCGCCCTCGAGGATCAGGTTGGTCATGAACTCGGTGCCCGAGCCCGGGGCCCCGACCGAAACCTTTTTGCCCTTGAGGTCAGAAATTGCATCGATCCCGGAGTCGGCCCGGGTGACGACGTGGTAGACGTTGGGATACATGACGAACATACCGAGGATCTTCTGGGGCTTGTCCTTGAACTTGCCGGTCCCGGTGTAGGCCTGGTAGGCGACGTCGC
Source organism: Pseudomonadota bacterium (assembly GCA_015486445.1). Classification (GTDB taxonomy): domain Bacteria; phylum Desulfobacterota; class Anaeroferrophillalia; order Anaeroferrophillales; family Tharpellaceae; genus JAADEO01. The sequence goes on from WFRT01000190.1 coordinate 3,946, forward strand.
TCATGATTTCGCCGAACAGGGTCTCGCCCCGGCTGCAGAGCTTGGTGTTTTCCACCGAGGCCCCGGTGACCTCGGCCACCGCCTTGATGCCGTCCACCTTCTTGCTCCAGATCTCGGCGACGCCGCCGCCGTAGGGATAGTAGACGCCGCCGGTGCCGCCGGTGCCGATCGAGACGAAGCGGGTCCGGGCCGCGGCCGGTCCCGGGGTCAGGGCGAACATGAAGCCGATGATAACGGCCAGAACCAGGATCAGGGTCGATTTTTTCTGCATGGCAATGCTCCTGCTGTAGAAAATTGAAAATAAACGACAATAATCGGACCAGGTTTTCAGACTGTGAAAGCCTGCTTCATAGCATCTATTCGCCGATGATTCTTACGGTGACCAGCATTTTTTGGGACAGTTGCGTGGTTTTGATGAAGGGAATTTTGACGGTTGCGGTCTCTCCGGGTTTGACCACCGGGGGCTTGCCCTTCCGGGGTACCAGGTAGCCGGCCGCCTTGTCCTGATCGATGAGGAAGATATTGACCCGGTAGCGGTGGGGTGTGCCGTCGACGTTCTTGATCGCGACCGTGTAGATCAGGGAAGGTTTTTTCTTGAAAGAGGCGAGTTCGCAACTGAAGGAAGCAACTTTTGCCTCCTTGCAGATCTGCCATTCGATGTCGCCCTTGCACTTGCTGCTTTCGGCCTTCTTGCCACTGCCGGCGCAGCCGCCCAAAAGGATGCCGGAAATCAGGGCCAGGGCCATGTAGAGAAGAATTCTTTTTACCGATGTGTTCATTCCGCCTGCCTCCTTGGTTCGGTTGCCTGAAATGGTATCTGTCAAAACCCTGCCGCCCGGCTGGTCACCCCTTGCGGCCGGGTTCCGGGGAACGGCCCTTTCAGTTTGAGATAAGCTGAGTTATTTCACCCTTTTCGGGTAATATGAAAACAATGTTTTGTCAAGCTTTAATTAATTATTTCCAAGGCTCTTTTTCCGGGCTGGTGAAAGGCTGTTAAGTTTTTGTTAATAAAGGACGATTGTTGTTTATCTGGCTTGTATCGAGGCAGCTTTCAAGCCCGCCAGGCGGCCGGTCGCAAAGGCGGCCTGGAGGTTGTAGCCGCCGGTGTCGGCATCGAGATCGAGAACCTCGCCGGCAAAGAAAAGATTGGGGATTTTGCGGGATGCGAAAGTCCGGGGATCGACCTCCTGCAGGGCGATGCCGCCGGCCGTGACCAGGGCTTCGGCCAGGGGCCGGTGACCGCCGATCGGGATCTGGAATTCCTTGAGCCAGCGCCGCAGCCGCCGGCGTTCGGCGGCGCTGATTTCACTGCCCCGGCGGTCGGGGGCGAGCTGGGTCAGGGCCAGCGCGGTCGGCACCAGTTCCCGGGGCAGGAGGCCGCGCAGGATCGAAGCCAGTTGCTCCCCGGAGCGTTTTTCCAGATCGCGCCGCAGGCGTAGGTCAAGCCTGGTTTCGTCGAGGGCGGGTTTGAGATCGATGACCATAAGTACCTGGCGGTTGTCCGCCAGGGCCATGACCGCGGCCCGACTCAGGGTCAGGATCGTGGGGCCGCCGAGGCCGTCGGGGGTGAAGGTCAGCTCGCCGAACTCCTCCTGCCGCTTTTTGCCGTCAATTTTAAGGCGCACCCTGACGTTGCGCAAATTGAGACCGGCGGGATGATGGGGCAGGGTAGAGACCGGGAGCAGCGGCACCAGGGCCGGCCTGGGAGGAATGATGGTGTGGCCGAGGGCCCGGGCCAGTTCCCAGCCTTCCCCGGTGGACCCGGTGGCCGGGTATGAGGCGCCCCCGGTGGTCAGGATGACGGCCGCCGCGGGGTAGAATCGCCGGCCCGCTTCAACGCCGGTCAGGCGGCCGTTGTTGACCCGCAGCCGGGTGACCGGGTGGCCGCACTTCAAGGTTGCGCCGGTACTTTCCAGCCAGCGTCGCAAAACCCGGACGACTTCGGGCGCCCGGTCGTGAACCGGGAAAATCCGTCCGCCTCGTTCAACCCTGGCTTCGAGCCCGAGTCCGGCAAAAAACTGGATCAAGCTGCGGCTGTCGAAAGCCTGCAGGGCCTGGCGCAGGAAACGGCCGTTGCGGCCGAAACGGGCCAGGACTTCGGTAACCGGCGCGGTGTTGGCGAGGTTGCAGCGGCCCTTGCCGGTGATGCCCAGTTTGAGTCCCGGCCGTTTCATCTTTTCCAGCAGCAGAACTTTGGCCCCGGCTGCGGCGGCGCTGCCGGCCGCCAGCAGGCCGGCGGCGCCGGCCCCGACGACAATTATGGGTTTTCGGTCTGGCATGGCTTTGGCGGGGAAGGGCTTATGCCCGGCAGCCGGCGTTTGCGTCGGAGAAACAGCCGGTTGGTCAGTCGGAGAGATAGTATTCCACCGTTGAGACCACTCTAACCCGCTTGATGTACGGGGTGCTTTTGTCCCGCGAATAGATTTCGAACTGGCCCTGCGAGGCCCGCTTGATCTTGCCCAGGCGGCTCTTAGAATCGGCCGCGAATTTCAGGGCCACGTCCCGGGCCTTGCGGGTGGCCTCTTCGATCATTTCCGGCTTGACTTCGTTTAAACGGGTGAAGATGTATTCCGGCCGGGACTCGTAATCATCACGGATGAAGACGATTCCCTGCTTGCCGAGTTCGCCCAGGGAACTGATGGCCAGGTTGACAAGCTTGATCTCGCGGGAGTAGATGGTTACCGTCTGGATCGCACTGTAGCGGAACTTGATACGGTCGGAGCCGCCGTAGCCCTGGGCCGATTTGTCGGTAACCGCCGGCGGGTTGACGGTGACGTCGCTTTCCTTGATTTTGTATTTTTTCAGAAAATTTTTAATCTTTTCGGTGTTTTGCTCAATCGTGGCATAGAGATTCTGGAGGTTGTTGTCGGCGGCCACGAAGCGGATCGGCCAGATGACGATGTCGGCCGGATATTCCCTGACCGAGAGTCCCTTGACCCGGACCGTGCGTTCCATCGATTTGACCTCGAGGGCGGCATTGCCCAGCAGGAATCCGAGTGCGGCCAGGCCGCAAAAAATGGCCAGGCCGAGGATTATGGCGCTGAATTTACTTTTTTCCACAGTTTCTCCTTTTGTTCGTTGGGTGGGAAGTTTTTTTGCAATCAAATTCTTAGGACCGGTCGCGCGATTGTTTTCATTCCCTCGCGTTGACGATCCGGTCGGCCTTTTTCAACAGTTCCAGTT
>WFRT01000191.1 GCA_015486445.1 Pseudomonadota bacterium
AGTTCGTTGCCGGCGATCGGGATGCCGTGCCGCATCAGGACTTCGTTGCCGGTGCAGCAGAGGCCGACGACGTTGATGCCCTTGGCGCCCTGCTGCCGGGCCCTCTCCTGGAAGTCGGGGCGCTGGGCGATCTCGACCACTTTTTCGGAAAGCACCGGTTCGTGGCCATGGACGATGAGGTTGACCCGGTCGTGGTCGAGTACCCCCAGGTTGGCGTCAGCCGGCCGGACCCGCGGGGTGCCGAACAGGATGTCCTGGATCTCTGTTGCGATCAGCGAGCCGCCCCAGCCGTCGCCGAGCGCCGCCCGGACTCCCTGGGAGATCAGCGAAAGGTGGTCGTGATCGACGCCGAAATGGGTCCGGTGCATGATTTCGACGATCTCCCGATCGATGCTCCGGGGGAGGATGCCGATGGTCTTGCGGGTTGCGGTACTCAGGTTTTGCGCGATTTTCTCCCAGCGTTCCCGGCGTTTTACCGGGGCGTAGGCCCGGAGAAAGGCCAGCGGGCTGTCGTCCTGTTTGCCGAAATCATCGAGCGCGGTTTCGGCGACCTCGCGGGCAATCTCCAGGGTCTCGCGATCTTTGACCGTAATGCCGAGGCGGGCGGCCACGGCCTTCAGTTTGTCGACGTCGGTAATCGCGTAGTCTGAGTTGTGGCCCTCGGCCACCTCCTTTAAGAGAATTGCCGGATGGCGGCCGTGGTCGGAGTGGGCCGCGGCCCCGGCCGCGATCATTCTAATCAGGTGGCGGGCGACGATGGTTTCGGCCGTGGCCCCGCAGACCCCTTTCTGGGCCCCCTCGCCGAAGGGATCGATGCGGCAGGGACCCATGGCGCAGTTTCGGCAGCAGAGACCGAGTTCACCGAAGCCGCACTGGGGCTGCTGTTTTTCGAGCCGCTCCCAGACTGTTTCCAGTCCGCCGTCGGCGGCCGTCTGAAGCATTTCCCGGCTCGCCGGGTCGATACTTTTGCGGGTGATGCTGTCGCTGTAATTCATCGTTTCTCTCCTTAAGATTCCGCGTGCCTTTATATATTTCCCAACCGTAACTATTCAGCCGACTACGGGGTCGGGCGCGGCTTTCCTTCGGCTCAATCCAGTCCTCCCCGCAGGTGTTCCAGGACTTCAAGACGTCGTTTGCGGGTCGCCTCGGTAACCTCCCGGTAGATCAGGGCCCCAGTGGGGCAGGCGGTGACACAGGCCGGTATTTCCCGATCCGGGCAGCGGTCGCATTTGATGATCCGCCGCGTCTCCGGATCGATGGTGATGATTCCGAAAGGGCAGACCATGATGCACATGAAGCAGCCGATGCAGCGATCCTCCTCACAGACCACGATGCCGCGTTCGTCCCGGGCCAGGGCCCCGGTCAGGCAGGCATTGAGACAGGCCGCCTCCTCGCAGTTGCGGCACTGCAGGGGGAGGCATCCTTCCCCGGACCCGGCGACATGCACCCGGTAGCGGGGCAGCGGGGTTTCCCGGACCGCGGCCAAAAGGGTCCGGCCCAGGGAGTGCTCAACGGCGCAGGCCAGTTCACAACTGCGGCAGCCGAGGCAGCGTTCATTCCGGATCAGCAACTCTTTCATGATGTTTCTCCTGGCGGGCGGTTTGGGGTTGAATGATCTCTTGCGGCCAGTATTTATACTGAATAATATATGGCAGAAAAATGGGCCTGTAAAGTAAAATCTGCTACCCCACCCGCTGGCGGCGGACGGCCCCGGTTTTGCACCCGTTATGCGGTCTTTTGGAGGAATTTTTAGGGATTGCCAGCGGCGTTTGGGCATAGTAAGATGGACAGGTCATGAAAACCATGAATGCACAGGAGTTGGCCGTCTATCTGCGAGAGTCCGGTTTTGAGCCGGAACTGCCTTTTGTTTTCCGGCTGCCGGAGGCGGACGCCGGGTTGGCCGGTTCCGGCCCGCGCGGCGAGCTCGTCTGTCGCCGCCGGTTGCGGCTGCTGCCCGGCCGGCGGCTGGTTTGCGCCGGGGAGTGGCGGGGGCGCCGGGTAGTGGTGAAATTTTATTTTGATCCGCGCAAGGCCCGGCGCCACTGGAAACGCGAGGCGGCCGGGCTCGCGAGCCTCAAAAAAGCCGGCCTGGCGACCGCTAAGATCCTTGCCGGCGGCCGGGGAGAGGCCGGGGCGGCGGCTTTCCTGGTCCTGGCCGAACTGCCCGGGGCAAAAACCCTGCTCGAACTCTGGGAGAGTGAGAACACAGAGCAAGAACGGCGCCGGCTGCTGACCTCCGTGGCTGTCGTTATTGCCGACCATCATCGGAGAGGTCTCCTGCAGACCGACAACCACTGGGGCAATTTTCTCTTTTCCGGGGGCCGGGTTTATACCATTGACGGCGATGCGGTCAGGGTTTTTGCCGCGGGTCGGGAGTTGGACCGCCGGATGAGTCTTGACAACCTGGCCCTTTTCCTGGCCGAGCCTTATCCCGGGATCGACGACCACCTGGAGTTCTGCTGGCAGGCATACTGCGAGCGGCGGCAATGGCGGCCGGCGGCCGGGGAGGTTGAGAAACTGGCGGCCCGGGCGGCCGGCCATCGCCTTGACAAGGCCGAGAAATTCGTCCGCAAGGCGGGCCGCGCCTGTACGGCTTTTGCCTGCCGTCGGGAGAACGGCCGTTTCCTGCTGGCCGACCGTTTCTTTCTCAACCCGGTTTCCGAAAAGCTCCTGGCCCGGCCCGACGAGTTGCTGGCGGCCGGCGAAGTCTTGAAGGCGGGCAACAGTTCGACCGTGGTCAGGCTGCGGCTGGAAAACCTTGACCTGGTGGTCAAACGCTACAACATCAAGCACCTGCGCCATGCCGTAAGTCGCGGCTTCAGGCCCACCCGGGCCTATGTTTCGTGGCGCAACGCCCAGCGCCTCAAATGGTGGGGGGTGGCCACCCCGGAGCCCCTGGCGATGATC
>WFRT01000192.1 GCA_015486445.1 Pseudomonadota bacterium
CGCCAGGGCTTCCGCCTCCACCCCGCTCCACCGGACAGCCCAGGGCCCCGGACCGCCGCTTTTCCGAAGCCGTAAACCCGGCAGGGAAGCAACCACTTTCGCAACCGCTGCCGGCCCAGCACCTTAAATCTAATACAGGCCGCAGGCCGGGAAACTCTCTCCCGAGGAGACCGACACCGATGGAAAATAAATTCGAGATGCCCACCTTTCCTCCGTCCCCGCTAAAAATCGAAGAGCTCTGCCAGCAGATAAACGATTTCATCAGCCGCCAGGGAGAACTCCAGGTCAACCTGTGCAAGGCCTGGGCTGAAACCGGCAAAGGCGCCCTGGACTACCAGGAAGGCATGGCCAGCTACCTGAAGTCGTTTACCGAACCGCAGCAGCAGGCAATTGAATCATTTTTCCAGCTCCAGCAGGAAAAAGCCGGACAGCTGCCGAGCCTTGACGAGTTCAAAAGCTTTGCCGAGTTGATCCGCTTCAACCTTGAACTGGCCGGCCGGGCCTTGAACAGCTCGCTTTCCAGCATGGCCGAGTTCCATCTCCGCAAGCTCTGCGAGGCCTGGGTCGCAAGCGTCAAGAGCATTATCGAAAACGATGTCAGCGGCACCGAGCTGTTTAGTTTCATCTCCAACCAGGCCGAGCTGCTGGAGAAGGTGGTGCATGACTATCCCGAGGCCATCCGGGCGATCAAAAACGAATACGGTTTCCATTTCGACCGGAAAGGCTTTGTCAAAACAGCCGAGACCGACCGTTTCTACCTTTACCAGGTGCTGCCCTCAGATCCCAAAACCAAAGTCCGCGAGCAGGGCAAGCCGGTACTCCTGATACCGCCCTACGTGCTCGGGGAAAACATTCTCTGTTTTCTGCACGGGGAGCGCAAAAGCTACGCCCACGCTTTTGCCGACCAGGGCGTGCCGACCTATGTCCGGGTCGTCAAGGATATCGCCTCAACCCCGGCGGTTCAGGATATGAACGGCGAGGACGATGTCCGTGACATGCGTTTGTTCTGTGAAAAGATCAAGGCCCGCCACGGCCGGCCGGCGACCCTCAACGGCTACTGCCAAGGCGGTTTTTTCGCGACCCTGGCCGTGCTTTCAGGCCAGCTTGAAGGACTGGTGGACACCCTCATCACCTGCGTCTCCCCGCTCGACGGCACCCGGAGCCGGGCTTTAAGCGCCTTCATGCGGGAGATCCCCGAAGAGTTCACGGCTCTCGACTACGCCATCAGCCACCTGCCCAACGGTAAACCGGTAGTCAACGGCCGCATCATGAGCTGGGTCTACAAGCTCAAAAGCATTGACACCGAGGCCCCGCTGGTGACTTTTTTCCGCGACCTGGCGATGTTCGACAAGCTCCAGGAGAGCGGCAAGGAGATCAGCAAAACCGCCTGCGCCATCAACTACTGGCTGCTCTACGATCAGGCCGACATGCCGGTCGAGGTCACCCGGCAGAGTTTCGCCTCCTACACCACCCCGGTGACCGCGGACGGCACCCTGCCGGTTACCCTTTTCGGACAAAAACTCAACTTCAAATATATCGAGAAGAAAAAGATCAATTTCCTGATCTGTGTCGCCGCGGCCGACGACCTGGTCGACCGCGAGGCCGCGCTGGCCCCTTGCGACTACATCAAGCCGGAAGTAACCATCTTCCCGAAGGGTCACGCCGCGATCGCCACCTCATGGTCACACCCGGAGTCGCAATGCGCCCTGCACACGGTTTTCGGCGACAACTACCGGGGTCCGGTGCGTTTCCACCTCGACCTCGAAGCTGAAGAAGACGCCAAAGCGGTGCCCGCCGTCAAACCCAGGGCGGTGACCGTCAAGGAAAAGAAGCTGCCGGCCCAGGCGAAAAAGACCGCCCCGGCAACGGGCGACAGCAAAACCGGCAAGACCAAAGCGGCAAGTGCGAAAAAACCTGCAGCCGCCAAGTCCCCGGCCCCAAAAGCCACGGCCGACAAGAAAGCCGCGGCCAGCAAGAAAGTTGCGACCGACAAGAAAGCCGCCACCGACAAGAAAACCGCGGTCAGCAAGAAGACCGCGGCCGGCAAAACCACCGCGACCCGGGCCCAGGCCGCAACCCAGGCCGCGACCCGGGGCACAACCGGGAGCCGGAGCAAGGCCGAAACGACGGCGGCGCCGGGCAAGGCCCCGGCCAAAGCCGCCCCGGCCTCAACGCAGGCGGTTCCCCCAAAACCCGCCGGGGCATCCGAGGCCGGGAAAAAGAGCGCCGGCGCTCCTGAACCGGCCGCGCCAAAAGTGCCGAAAGCGGAACCGGCAACAGCACCGAAACCGGAACCGGCAAAGAAAACGCAAGCCCCCACGAATCGGAAGTAGCCCCCGGAAACAAAACGAGCAACGTAATCCGGGCTTAAGGCGGCAAGACCGGCCACACCGCCGTGACCGCCGGCAACAGAGTAATTTTTTGACAGTCAACAAGGAGGACCGCGTAGATGCTTGAGATCAAAGACGCAGTTGCAGTTATCACCGGCGGCGGCAGTGGAATTGGCGCCGCCCTGGCCAAAGATTGGGTCAAAAGAGGCGGCAAGGTTGTACTTTTCGATATCTCGGAAGAGCAGCTGCACCGCAGCAAAACCGAAATCGAGACCCTGGGCGGCGAAGCCACCACGGTTGTCGGCAATGTCAGCAACGAGGACGACTGCGCCCGGCTGGCCGATACCGCGATTGAAAAATACGGCCGCATCGACCTGGTCGCTCCCTTTGCCGGCATCACCCGGGACGGCTTCATGATTTCGGTCGACCGCCAGACCGGCAGGGTCAAGAGCAAGATGAGTCTCGAGCAGTTTCAGTCGGTTCTCGATGTCAACCTGACCGGGGTCTTCCTGACCGTGCGTGAATGCCTCGAACGCATGATCAACCACGACTGCAAGGGTCTGGTCTGCCTGGTCTCCTCGATCGGTTCGCTGGGCACCGCCGGCCAGATCAACTACTCCTCTTCGAAGGCGGCGATGTCGGTGATGCCCAAGGTGCTGACCGCGGCCTTTTTCCGCCAGGGGCTTTCCGACCGCCTGCGCTGCGTCGCCATCGCCCCGGGCTACACCGGCACCGCGATGGTCAAAAGCATGGACGAAAGAATCATCGACAAGATTCTCCAGCAGGTGCCGATCGGCCGCCTGATTGAACCGGAGGAGGTCACCAGCCTGGTCTGCGACCTGTTTCGCAACGAAGCCTGCGCCGGTGACGTCTACTTCATCCACGGCGGTTTGCGGCTGGGCTCACGGGGATAGAACAGCAACTTAACCTGGCGCCGGCCAGAATAGATGACAGAACGGCTGCCAGAATAGCTGACCAACAAACAGCACGACAACCTGAACCAAGGGAGGGCCAGAAAATGGCAAACAAAGAAATCTTCGAAATGACCAAGACCTACTACAAGAACGCGCTTGACAACTTCGAGCTCTACCAGGACAACAGCGAAAAGATGCTCGAGATCTTCCTGAGCCAGTACGGCGATCTCAACAGCGACTTCATGAAACACTACCGGGAGTGGATGAACAACAGCCGCCAGGCCTTCCAGGACTACCGCAAGATGGTGCTTGACGGCCTCGACTATCTGGCCGACACCTTCGACAAGAAACAGGACTGAAAAGCACTTTTCAGTCCTGTCTGAACGGGGCCCGGCAGGGCTCCGACTGCAGAGGAGACGGAATTTTTCCGCCTCCTCTTTTTTTTACTCCCGGATCAGCCGCTGAAATCCAGCCGCCGGGTGACATAGCTGCCCGGCGCCGGTTCGATGACCGGACAGTCCGGGCCACCGGGTGCGGCCGGCGCGGGACGCGGCCGGCCCGAGTGTTTTTTCAGCCACCGCCACCAGTGCTCCCACCAGCTGCCCGGGTGTTTTTCGGACCCGGACCACCAGGCTTCGAGCCCCGCCCCCGGGCGGCCGCCGCCGGCCCGGTAGAAGCTGCCTTCCTTGCCGGGCGGATTGATGACTCCGGCGACATGGCCGCCCCGGCCGAGAACGAACTCCCGGGCCCCGGCGTACCGGGCGGCCCCGGCGAAACAGCCTTTCCAGGGCACCAGGTGATCGTCCATGGTCGCCAGGAAATAGGCCGGAGTCTTTATCTTGCCGAGCTCAACCCGAACCCCGCAAACCCGCAAATCCCCCGCCAGCAGACGATTTTCCAGGTACATTTCACGAATGAAACGACGGTAGAGCGGCAACGGCAGGTTGACGGGATCGCAGTTCCAGCTCAGGATGTCGAAAGGAGGAGGATCGAGTCCTTTCAAGTAGTTGCTGACCACGTAGGACCAGATCAGGTCGTTGGCCCGAACCTGGGAAAAGGTATGGAAAAGATCCTGGCCCGGAATGTAGCCGCGCTCCGCCGCCGCCCGCTCCTGGCACGCCAGCACCTGTTCGTCGACAAAAACCCCGATGTCGCCGGGGTCGGAAAAATCAAACAGCGTGGTCAGAAAGGTTGCCGAGGAGACCAAGCGGGCCCGGCGGCGGGCCTTGAGCACGGCCAGGGCGCAGCCTAAGAGGGTGCCGCCGATGCAGTAGCCCAGGGCGTTGACCGGCTCGCCGCCGCTGATTTTCGCGGCCGTCTCCGCCCCCTCGATGATCCCCCGGCAGACATAGTCGTCCCAGTCCAGATCCCGGTGCCGGCGGTCGGGATTGACCCAGGAGATGAGAAAAACCTGGAAACCCCGGTCCAGGCAGGCACGAACAAAGGAGTTGTGGGCCTGGAGATCGAGAATGTAAAACTTGTTGATGCAGGGGGGAACGATAAACAGGGGCCGGGCCCGGACCACGGGAGTCCGGGGATAGTACTGGATGAGCTGCATCACCGGGTTGGCATAAATCACCTCTCCCGGGGTGGCCGCGAGATTCTCACCGAGCCGGAAAGCGCTCTCATCGGCCAGGGTCAGGCGGCCGCGGCGGAGATCGGCGGCCAGGTTCTCCAGCCCCCGAACCAGGCTCTCGCCCCCGGTTTCGCAAAAACAGCGGATGGCCTCGGGGTTGGTCAGGAAAAAGTTGGTCGGGGCCAGGGCATCGAGAATGTAACGCAGGTAGAACTTGAGCTTGCGCTTGGCCCCGGGCTCCATATCTTGGGCTTCGGCCATGGCCAGGTAGACCCGGGAAACCTCGAGATAGGCCTCCATCAGCTTTTTCAGCCGGGGATTGTTCCGCCATTCCGCATCCCGAAAACGGGGATCTGCGGCCGGGGCCGGCCGGGGGCCGGATAAAAAGGGGAAATGCCTGACCGGCTCGAGCAGGGCCTGCCAGAAGTTGAGCTGGGCCTCCTGAAAAGAAGCCAGCAGGCGCAACCGGTCGGGCCGGTCCTCGAACGCTTCCCCTGCCTTCAGCCGAGCTTTTGAAAAAAGGCTTGCCGGGGCCGGCGGCGAGCCGCTTTCACTGC
>WFRT01000193.1 GCA_015486445.1 Pseudomonadota bacterium
CTGTCTGAGCGTAGCGAGTTTTGCATGCGCCCAACGGAAGTGCCCTTGGGGTGTGGGCGTAGCGAGCGATGGAAAAACAGAAATCCTAACGCTTAGCGAAGAAAAGCCGCGCCCGACCCTGTATTCGGCTGAATAGTTACACTTCCGTTTCGATTTTCAGCGCTGCAGGATACTTTTTATCCGGGTGGCAAGCTTTTTGATCGTGAAGGGCTTCTGGATGAACCCGGTGCTGTCCCGGCCCATGATTGCCGCGGCCTCACCGTCGGAGCTGTAGCCGCTGGCCAGCAGAACCCGGGCCTCGGGGTTGATTTCCTTGATTTTTTTGAAAACCTCGGTGCCGCTCATTTCCGGCATGATCATGTCGAGGATGACGAGGTCTATCCGGTCCTTGTTCTGCCGGTAGATTTCCAGCGCTTTCCGACCGTTTTTCGCGGTCAGGACATGGTAGCCGAGAACCTCGAGAATTTCCCGGTTGACCTCCCGGACCATCTCTTCGTCGTCGACCAGGAGGATTAAGGCGCTGCCATTGTCAGGATTGTCCCCGGGTTCAGGGGCGGCAGGACGGAGGCCGGCGGGCTGCTTGTCGACGGCGGGGAAAAAGATGTGAAAAGTGGAGCCTTTTCCGGGCTGGCTGGTAACCGTGATGAAGCCGCCGTGGTTGTTGACGATGCCGTATACCGAAGAGAGGCCGAGGCCCCGGCCGCGGCCTTCCGGATGGGTTGAATAGAAAGGCTCGAAGATGTGTTTTCGGGTCTCTTCATCCATGCCGCAGCCGTTGTCGATGACCGAGACGTGGACATATTCCCCCGGCTTCTGCCGGGGATGCCGGTCGGGGGTGACGGTATAGTTGCAGGTTTCGATTTCCAGACGGGCGGTGCCGGGCTTGTCGCGCATAGCCTGCCAGGCATTGAGATAAAGGTTGAGCAGGACCTGGTCGACCTGGCCGCGGTCGGCTTCGATGTTGTTGAGGTTTTCGGCCATCCGGGTGGAGATGGACAACTCTTTCAGGGTGCGGACAAAAAGTTCCAGGCTTTCATTGATGACCTGGTTTAAATTGAGAACTTCGACCTGGTACTTCCCGCTCCGGGCAAAGCCCAGGAGCTGCCGGGTCAGATTGGTGCCCTGGTTGATGATCTCTTCGATCTGGGAGAACCTTTTCCGGGTCTGCTCGAGATTTTCCGATTTCATCTGGATGATCGAGATGTGTCCCCGGATGACGGTCAGCAGGTTGTTGAAATCGTGGGCGATGCCGCCCGCCAGGTTGCCCAGGGCCTCGAGCTTGCGGCTCTGGTTGAGCTGGGCTTCGAGTTCTTTCTGGCGAGTTATATCCCGCAGGGTGATGATGCTGCCCTGGAGCTCTCCGTCCCGGCTGTGAAACATCGCCCCGCTGATGCTGACCGTGATCAGTTTCCCGTCCCGGGTGTAGCGGCGGGATTCGACATTCTGGAAGCTTTCACCCCGTTTGACCTTGTCGATCATTTCCCAGGTTTCCGGCCAGCACTCATCCGGCACGAAATCCATCCTTTTCCCCCGGCACTCCTCGAAGCTCCAGCCGAAGGTTTTGACAAAGGCCGGGTTGATGTAGTCAACCTCGCCCTCCATGTTGTAGACCACCATCGGATCGGGATTGGCTTCGAGGGAGGCCAGGTACTTGAAATTTTCCTCCTCCACCTTTTTTCTCAGCTGCTCTTCTTCGGTGATGTCGTGGGCGATGACGGCCACGCCGATGATGGTGCCGTCGACTCCCTTGAGAGGTGAACGGTAGACTTTGTAGAGGAGGACTTTGCCGTTGACGTGCCGGAGATTCAGGATCTCCTGCTGCGGCTGATTGCTGCTGATGACCTTGCGGTCCCGGGTCAGAAAGCGGCGGCTGCATTCGGGGGGCTGGACGGTGCTTGAATGCCGGCCGACGATTTCATTTATCGGCTTGCCGATAAAGTCGGCGTAAGCCTGGTTGCAGGCCTGGTAGACCCCTTCCCGGTCCCGGTAGAAGATCAGGTCGGGAATGGCGTCGATCAGTTTGAGCAGGTGCTGGGTATAGTCGGACATCGGCGGCGGTCTTTCCAGGGCGGAGAAAAATTTTTGCCATGCCGTCCCTTGCTGTGCTAAACAGCAGGTCGGCATGGCCTTCAACTATCATGGCGATGCCGGTTTTTGTCAAGAGGTTTGTTAGTGGATGGTCGAAGGCCGGCGACCGTCGCGGCGGTTTTGCGACGGGTCCCGCAAAGAGAAATTCCAAGGAGTGTCCGGTTATGAAAATAGATGCCCATGTTCATATCTTTCCCCCCGAAATCCGCCGCCGGCGGGAGAAGTTTTTTGCCGGCGAGCCCGATTTCGAACTGCTCTACGCTGCGCCCAAATCCCGCCTGGTGGGAGCCGATGAACTGCTTGCCGTCATGGACGAAGACGGGGTCGATCGTTCCGTGGTTTTTGGTTTTCCCTGGCGGGATGACGGGCTTTCCAGGCTCTGCAACGACTATGTGATAGAGCAGGTGAAAAAATATCCGGACCGGCTTATAGGGCTGGCCTGCTTCGGGTTTGACGATCCCCGGACCGCCGCGGCCGAGAGTGAAAGGTGTCTGGCGCAGGGGTTGAGCGGGGTCGGAGAGCTGGCCTTTTATGTCGAGGGCTTTACGGCCGGGGTGGTTGACCGTTTTGCCCCGGTGATCGAGGTCTTGCGGTCGGCGCGAAAGCTTTTGCTGCTGCATACCAATGAACCCGTGGGTCATATGTATCCCGGGAAAAGCGAGGTCAGCTTCGTGCAGCTCTATCGCTTTCTCAAGCTCTATGGTGATGTGCCGACGATCTTTGCCCACTGGGGGGGAGGGTTTCCCTTTTTTCATCTGCTGAAAAAGGAGTTTGCCGAGGTCGCGGCCAACCTCTATTACGATACCGCGGCCACGCCCTACCTTTTTGACCCCCGGGTATACCGACTGGGCGGCGAGTTGGCCGGCTTCGACCGGATTCTCTTTGGCAGCGATTACCCCCTGCTGCGCCCGGCCCGTTATTTCCGGGACCTGGCAACGGCGGGGCTGGAAAGGGCCCGGCTGGAGGCGGTCTGCGGCGGCAACGCGGCCCGGCTGTTCGCTGCAACCGCTCCGAAAACCACCCCCGCCCCCGCCTGAAAGAGGGGAGATGGAATTTAGCTGAATGGTTACAAAATTTGTTGATTTATACTTGACAGCGGAAGTTACCCGGAGTAATTTGTCAGGGTTCAATAGAATATTGTTTTAGGCTGACCGGGGTTCAGGTTTGAACCCAGGCGGGGCGGCTTGCCGACCCGGAAACTGGAGTTGACGACAAGGAGGTAGCAGATGAAAAGACGTGAAGTGCTGAAGAAGGCCGGGGTTGGTGCGGTTGGCCTGGGGGCTGCTGGTCTGGCCCTGAAACCGCGCAAGGCCTCTGCCAAAAAGGTGTACCACTGGAAGATGGTGACCACCTGGCCGCCCCACTTTCCGGTACTCGGGGAATCGGCTGATTTGATTGCCAAGTGGGTCGAGGAGATGAGTGGCGGGCGCCTGAAAATCACCGTCTATGGCGGGGGTGAACTGGTTCCGCCCCTCGGGGTCTTTGACGCGGTCAGTTCCGGGACGGTTGAAATGGGGCACGGGGCCGCCTACTACTGGGCCGGCAAGCATCCCGCAACCCAGTTCTTCGCGGCTGTGCCTTTTGGCCTGAACGCCCAGGGAATGAATGCCTGGATCATTTCCGGCGGCGGGCAGCAGCTCTGGGACGAGCTTTATGCCAAGTTCAACCTGAAAGCCTGGCCGGCCGGCAACACCGGCGTCCAGATGGGCGGCTGGTTCAACAAGGAGATCAAAACCATTGATGACCTCAAAGGTTTGAAAATGCGGATCCCCGGTCTCGGCGGCAAGGTTCTGGCCAAAGCCGGCGGCAATGCCGTCCTGGTGGCCGGCGGGGAGATCTACACCAACCTCGACCGCGGGGTTATCGATGCCACCGAGTGGGTGGGACCCTACCACGATTACAAGATGGGGTTCTACAAGGCGGCCAAATTCTACTACTATCCGGGCTGGCATGAGCCCGGCACGACCCTGGAGTGCATGGTCAACAAGAAGAAGTTCGAGGCCCTGCCCAAGGATCTCCAGGCCATCATTGTCGCGGCCTGTGCCCGTTCCAACATGTGGTCGCTGTGCGAGTTCGAAGCCAAGAACGAGAGCTATCTCCAGATCCTGGTCGACAAGCACCATGTCAAACTGCGCAAGTTCCCGGATCCCGTCCTGGCCCAGCTCAAGAAATACACGGTTGAGGTGCTTGACGACCTCAAGAAGAAGGATCCCTACACCAAGAAAGTCTGCGAAGCCTACGAGGCCTTCAAAGTCCAGTACGGCAAGTGGAACGAGATTTCCGAGGAGAGCTATGCCAGGCTCAAATACCTTTGATCGGTATCTGAAACTTTAGGCACTCGTTTTCGCGGCATGGAAAAGGGGTGGTTCCCGGGTGGGAACCGCCCCTTTTTTTGTCCTGCCGGGCTGGCAGCCGGGAAAACAGCTGCCGCTCAGCTGCCGAGCAATACCCGCGGCAGCCAGGTGATTGCCTCGGGAAAGGCGCAGATGATCAGCAGGCCGATAATCTGGATGATGACAAAAGGCACAATGCCCTTGTAGATGTCCATGGTTTCGATTTCGGGTGGAGCCACGCCCTTGAGATAGAAGAGTGAAAAGCCGAAAGGCGGGGTTAGAAACGAGGTCTGCAGGTTGACGGCGATGAGTACCGCGAGCCAGAGCGGATCGACCCCTAAATGCAGCATGATCGGGGCCAGGACCGGGACGTGGATAAAGGTGATTTCGATGAAGTCGAGGAAAAAACCGGCGATAAAGATGATTCCCATGACAATGCTGAGAATCCCCCACTTGCCGAAGGGCAGCCCGAGAATCAATTCCCGGATCAGGGTGTCGCCGTCCAGCCCCCGGAAAACCAGGCCCAGGGTGGTGGCCCCGACCAGGATGATGAAAACCATGCAGGTCAGGTGGGTTGTGCCCTTCATTACCGCCATCATGGTGTCCATGTTGAACTTGCCCTTCATCGCGGTCAGGAAGGTGGCGCCGACGGCGCCGACCGCGGCCGCCTCGGTGGGACTGGCAATGCCCGCGAAAATCGAGCCCAGGACCGCGACGATCAGAAAAAGCGGCGGCACCAGGGCCCGCATCACCCGTCTGCGCATCTCGGCCCTGGAAATGCCGTCGAGAACTTCCTGAGGAATCGGCGGGGCCCATTCCGGTTTGAGCGTGGCGATGACATAGATATAGATGATGTAGAGGACGACCAGGATGAGGCCGGGAATCAAAGCGCCGACGAAAAGATCGCCGATCGGTACGTTCATGATGTCGCCGAGCAGGACCAGGACAATGCTCGGCGGGATGATCTGACCCAGAGTGCCGGAGGCGGAAACCGTTCCGGTAGCCAGGGCCTTGCTGTAGTTCTGCTTGAGCATGGTCGGCAGCGACAACAGTCCCATGGTGACCACGGTGGCGCCGACGATCCCGGTCGAAGCCCCGAGCAGGGCGCCGACGATGACCACGGAAATGGCCAGTCCCCCGCGAATCCGGGCAAAGACCAGTCCCATGGTTTCGAGGAGTTCCTCCGCCAGTCCCGAGCGTTCGAGCATCACCCCCATGTAGACAAAAAGCGGCACCGCCAGCAGTGTGAAGTTGGTCATCCGGCCCCAGATTCTCAGTGGCAACAGCTGGAAAAACTGGGGCCCGAAGCCGATCAGGCCGAAGATCAGGGAAACCCCGCCGATGCTGAAGGCCACCGGGTAGCCCAGCAGCAGCAGGGCGAAAACCGAAAGAAACATGATCAGGGCCATGTACTGGTGAATGAATTCCATCATTTTTTCACCTCCTTTTCATGCCCGGTAATGACCAGGAGGTTTTTGATGGCCTGGGAGATGCCCTGGATGATCAGCAGAACAAAACCCAGGGGGATCATCGCTTTGAGAACGTAGCGGCCGGGCAGCCCGCCGGGGTCGGGAGAGACCTCGCGAACCGCCCATGAGGATTCGACGAAATTGAGCGAGGCGTAAATGACGATGACGCAGAAAGGAATCAGGAAGGCGAACGTGCAGATGAAATCGATCCAGGCCTTCTGCTTGTTGGAGAGCTTGGTGTAGATGATGTCGACCCGGACGTGGCCGTCCTCTTTCAGGGTATAGGCGGCCCCGATCAGAAAAATTACCGAGAAGATGTGCCACTCCATCTCCTGGACGGCAATGTTACCGTGGTGGAAGGCGTAGCGCATGATGACGTCGTAAAAGACGTTCAGGACCAGGATGGTGGTCAGCCAGGCGATGACCAGGCCGATCTTGTCGGTGAAGGCGTCGATGGCCTGGGATACTTTTCTGAGAAAATTCAAGGTTGCTTATCCTCGGGGCGGGAAGATTTTATGATTAAAATAATAGTTTATGTCCTGTTATTAAATTACGCCTTGTTTGTCAATCGTTTTTGCTCGACGCCGGTCTGCCAGAGGGCAATTTCCTCGGTCGTCATCCGGCGGAAGCGGCCCTGGGCCTTTAAGTAGTTGGCCACCGGGATGGTTTTTGCCGGTCGGACGGTTTCGACCAGGGTTCCGTCAAGGTTCATCTCCAACAGGGGAAAGACCCCGCTGTCAACCGCCATGCGGGTAACTTCAAGGCTTTTGTCGGAGTCTATTTTCCAGCCCGAGGGGCAGGCCGCCAGGACGTGGAGAAAGCGAAAGCCCCGGGTTTCCCGAGCCTTTTCAAACTTGGCATAGAAGTCCTCGGGGTAGGCGATGGTGGCGCTGGCGAGGTAGGCCGGGTTGTGGGCCCGAACGATGCCCAGGATGTCCTTTTTGGCGTACTTGAAATCTTTGCCCGAGGGGGTGGTCGTGGTCCAGGTCCCGGGCGGGGTGGCCGAGGACTGCTGAATCCCGGTGTTCATGTAGGCTTCGTTGTCGTAGCAGACGTAAATGATGTCTTCTCCCCTTTCGACCGCCCCGGAAATCGACTGCAGGCCGATGTCGAAAGTGCCGCCGTCCCCGGCCCAGGCCAGAACCGTAACTTCTTCGCGACCCTGGGCCAGCAGGGCCTGGCGGGTGCCGGTGGCGGCCGCCGCCGCCACCGCGAAGGGGGTGTGGAGCAGGGGGACTCCGAGGGCCGTGGTCGGCTGGCCGCCGGCGATGATCGCCCAGCAGCAGGCCGGCATCACTACCACGGTCTCTGGTCCCAGGACCTTGAGCGCGTGGCGGAGGCTCAGGGAGGCGCCGCAGCCGGGACAGCCCATGTGCCCGCTGGCGACCAATTCAGCCGGGGTGATCTGCCAGCGGCAGTCGGGGGTGAAGCGGTTGGCGAAAGATTCCTGCTGCATGATTTCAATCCAGCCAGTTGCCGGTTACGGGTGAAAGAGCGGCCCGCTCGCGGACAATCTTTTTGATGGTTGAGGGGAAAACCTCGCGGCCGCCGAGACTGATGACGACATCGTATACCCTGGGGCGTTCCGGGAGGTGATAGAGCGCGGCCCGGGTCTCCTGCGACAAAGTGCCTCCGGCCCCGTAGGAGACCGCCCGGTTGAGGACTATGACCTCCTGCTTGTTTTTCAAAGCGGCGGCCAGTTCAGCCCCGGGAAAGGGGCGAAAGCGGCGCAGACGGACCAGGTCGACGGCCACGCCCTCCTGGCACAACTCTTCGACCGCGACCCGGACCGTGCCGGTCAGGGCTCCGCAGCAGACAATGGCCAGCGGGCTTTGGCGGTCCCCTTCGACACCGGACATGACGGCCCCGTAGCGGCGGCCGAAGTGCTGCTCAAATTCCTCTTCGCAGGCGGCCAGCAGTTCTCCGGCCTCGGCCATGGTTCCGGCCAGGTGTTTTTTCAACTCGTAAAACAGATCCGGCTGCGCGGCCGCCCCAAAGGTCAGGGGGTTTTCCGGGTCGAGGCGGTAGGGGGCCTGGTAGGGAGGCAGGTAACTGTCGACCATCTCCTGATCGGGAATCAGGAGGCGTTCCATGGTGTGCGAGAGAATGAAGCCGTCGATCATCACCATGATCGGCAGCATCAGGAGTTCGCTGGCCCGGTAGGCGATAATGATTGTGTCCAGGGCTTCCTGCGAGGTCTCGCAATAGAGTTGAAGCCAGCCGGTATCACGCTGGGAGAAGCTGTCGGACTGGTCGCACCAGATGTTCCAGGGCGCTCCCAGGGCCCGGTTGGAGTTGACCAGGACCAGCGGCAGTCGGGCTCCGGCGTACCAGTGCAGCAGTTCGTGCATCATGGCCAGGCCCTGGGAGGAACTGGCGGTAAACGAGCGGCTGCCGGCCGAGACCGAGCCCAGCATCACGGCGATTGCCGACATCTCCGATTCGACCCGGATGAAGCGGCTGTCAAGCTCGCCGCTGTCAACCATTTCCGACAGGGTTTCTATAATGTGGGTCTGGGGGGTGATCGGGTAGGCGGAGATCACCTCGGGCCGGCAGAGGCGGACGCCGTGGGCAATGGCTTCGCTGCCGAGCAGGATGGCCTCTTGCTGCATCTTACAGATCCTCCTCCATTTCGATGACCCCGCGGGGACAGAGTTCGGCGCACTGGCCACAACCTTTGCAGTGATCAAGGTCAAACAGGGCCGCCGGCGGGGCCTCCCGATCACCGGGGCTGATGGCGATCGCGACCTCGGGGCAGAAAAACCAGCAGATCCCGCAGGCGGTGCAGGTGCCGCAGGAAAAACAGCGCCCGGCCTCTTTTCTAAGCTGTTCCAGCGCCAGGCCAGCCCGGATTTCACCAAAACCGCCAAGGCGCTCGGCCGCCGGGATCTCGACCCCGGCCGGGGGTGCGGCCGGAGCGTAATAATCAAGGTGCAGGCCGCTGAAATCGACAATTTCGGGTTCCGGGGCTTCCTCGTGTTTCCCGGGGTGTTGGTGTTCCCCGGGCCGGCGGTCGGAAAGCCGGGAAAGGACCTCTTTTGCGGCCTGCCGGCCCGAAGCCAGGGCTTCGGCCACGCTGGCCGCCCCGTGGGCGCAGTCGCCGGCCCGGACAACTCCGTCCAGGTCGGCAAATTCGGGATCGGGGTCCTGGCCGATGGCGGCCACCAGGTAGTCGGTATCGAGATTTACGATGAACTCTCCGGGCCCGATCCGGCCGTTTTCCCGTAAGGCCCGGTGCAGGGCCACCGTCAACCCGGCTTCATGTTCTTTTGTCCGGCCGACCACCACCTCCGGTCGGATGGCAATGCCCTCTTCGGCCGCCTGGTGTTTTTCCTCCGCGTATGCCGGCATCTCTTCGTGACTGCGGCGATAGATGATCTCGACCTCCTTGCCCAAGCGCTTGAGCGAACGGGCGGCATCGAGCGCCGCGTTGCCGCCGCCGATTACCAGGAAACGGTTGCCGTCGATCTCTTCATTCCGGCTGATGGCGCCAAGCAGGTCCAGGGCCTTGAGAGTACGGGAGCTGGCTTTCCACTCCGACGGCACCCGGGAGCGGGGCAGGCCGATGGCCAGGATCACCGCGGCAAACTCCTTTGCCAGGGTCGGCAGGTCACCGCGCTCGATCCGGCGGCCGCATTCCAGGGTGATCTCGGGATAGGAGCGGAAAAGGCGGCCCAGCTCTTGTTGCAGGATCTCCCGGGGCAGGCGGTAGGCGGGAATGGCGCTTTGCAGCAGGCCGCCGGGCTGTGGGTCTTTTTCGAAGATGGTTGCCGCAACTCCCGCCCGGGCGAGAAACACCGCCGCCGCCAGGCCGGCCGGGCCGGCCCCGATAATGGCGACCGGACGGCCGCCGGGCCGGATTTTTGGGGCTTCGGGGTCGGGAAGATCGAGGCCGAAGTCGCCCAGGCCCCGTTCCAGGTC
>WFRT01000194.1 GCA_015486445.1 Pseudomonadota bacterium
CATAGCGGGCGTAGCGCCGGAATGGCGGATATTGGAGGTCGAAACCCTGCCCCCGGGCACCTCTGTAAAAGAGATTCTTACGGCCGCGGGCGGGCAGCCCTTCGACCTCTCCCGGCCCCCGTTGCTGCGGGCCCGGCTTTATGAAAGCGGCCCGGGAGAGCAGATCATGCTGCTGGTCTTCCACCACATCATCTTCGACGGCTGGTCCCTGGAGATTTTTCTTGACGAACTGGCCGCAAGCTATGAAGCCGCCCTCGAACAACGCGACCCCGGCCTGCCCGAATTGCCGGTCCAGTATCCCGACTACGTCGTCTGGCAGCAACGCCTCCTTGAGGACGAAAAACTGCGCGGGCAGCTTGACTACTGGGTAAAAAAGCTGGCCGATCCCCCGGTTTTACAGCTGCCCACCGACTTTCCGCGCCCGGCCCGTTTCAGCTTCCGGGGCGGCCACCTGCAAAAAAAGATTCCCCCGGAAACCATCCGCCGATTGACCGACCTGGCCCGGCAAAACCAAAGCACCCTTTTCATGCTTATGCTTTCGGCCTGGCATGTCCTGCTGGCCCGCTACAGCGGCCAGCGGGAGATCATCGTCGGGGTCCCGGTCAGCGGCCGCACGGCCCCGGAAAGCGAAAACCTGATCGGCTATTTCGTCAACGTCCTGCCCCTGCGCCTGGAGGCCGCTCCGGAAATTCCATTTACCGATTTCCTGGCCCGGGTCCGGAAGCTGCTTTTAGAAGCCCTGGAAAACCAGGACGTACCGACCCGGCAGATCATCGAAAAAACCGCCGGGGGAGAGTCTTTAGACCATACCCCGCTGATGCAGACCTTTTTCTCCTTCCAGGAAAGCCGGGGCCGGGCCGGAAGGCTCGGCAAAACCGAAATCCGGCCCCTTGACTGCGACTACGGCGGCGCCCAGACCGATCTTTCGGCCTGGTTCCACATCTCCCCGGACGAAACTATTCTGGAGATCGAATACTGCAGCGATCTCTTCCATCCGGAAACCATTGCCAGGCTGCAGGACAATTTCCTGACCCTGCTGGAAAACCTGGCCGAAAACCGCACCCGGCCGATATCCCAACTGCCCTTGCTCTCAAAGAGGGAAATATCCTGTCTCAAACAATGGAACCGGACCGAGGCGGCTTTCCCCCGGCGCCCGGTCCACGAACTCATCGCTGAACGGGCCGCCCTGATACCGGACAAAACCGCCCTGGTCGACGGCCGCGGCAGCCTGACCTACGGGGAAGTCGAAAAAGAGGCCCGCCGCCTGGCCGGTTACCTGCGGGAAAACGGGGCCGGGCCGGGCTCGTTTGTCGGCATCTGCGTAAACCGCACGGTCCGGATGGTGCCGATCATCCTGGGGATCCTCAAAAGCGGGGCCGCCTATTTGCCGCTCGATCCCGAGTTTCCCAAAACGCGCCTGGCCTACATGCTGGAAGATACGAAAGCGCCGCTGGTAATCAGCGAAAAGACCCTGCTCGACCGGCTGCCGGATGCAAACCGGACAAGCATCATTCTGACCGAAGAGCTGGACGAAATCCTCCGGGAATACCCGGATGACTGGACACCCGAAGCCGCGACGGACCCGGAAGATACGGCCTACATCATCTACACCTCGGGCTCCACCGGCCGGCCCAAGGGGGTCCAGGTGCCGCACCGGGCGGTCGTCAATCTCCTGGCCTCAATCGCCCGGGAGCCCGGCATCAGCGAAGAGGACCGGCTGCTGGCGGTCACCACCCTGTCGTTCGACATCTCGGTGCCCGAGATTTTCCTGCCGCTTTACTCGGGAGCCTCTGCCTATATTGCCGACAAGGAGGAAACAGTCAACGGCGACCGCCTGGCAGAGATCATCGACACGCAGGGGATAACCATTCTCTCCGCCACGCCCAGCACTTTCCGGATCCTCCAGATGTACGGCTGGCAGGGCAACGAAAAACTTAAGGTCTACTCCAGCGGCGAACCTTTTCCGAAGGATCTGAAAAACTTTCTCCTGCCCCGGACCAGGGAGGTCTGGAATCTCTACGGTCCCACCGAGACCACGGTCTGGTCGACCGGCTGCCGGATCAGCGAAGAAGAGAGCATCCACATTGGCAAACCGATCGCCAACACCACGATTTACATCCTCGACCCGGCCCTGCGGCCGGTGCCGATCGGGGCGGTCGGCGAACTCTACATCGGCGGAGCCGGGGTCACCTCGGGTTATCTCGACCGGCCGGAGCTGAACCGGAAACATTTCCTGCCCAACCCCGTCGCCGAAAACGGCATCGACCCGGTAATCTACAAAACCGGCGACCTGGCCCGCCACCGGCCCGACGGCAACATCGAATTTCTCGGCCGCCGGGACAACCAGGTCAAAATCCGGGGCTTTCGCATCGAACTTGGAGAGATCGAAAACGCCCTCGACGGCTGCGACATCGTCAAGCAGGGCATCGTCATCGTCAGCCGGAACGGCGCCGGGGAAAACCGGCTTACCGCCTTTGTCGTCACCCGGGCCAACCAGCCCCTGCCAACCGCCGACCTGCGCCGCAAACTCGAAGAAAAGCTGCCGGCCTACATGGTGCCTTCCAGTTTCATTAAGCTAGAAGAGTTTCCCCTGACCCCGAACGGCAAGATCGACCGCAAAGCCCTGCCGCGGCCGGGCGGGGACGATATTTCCTTACAGGATAATTTCCGGCCGCCGGAGACGGAAACCGAAAAGCGCCTGGCGGCCATCTGGCGGGAACTGCTCGGATTAGAAAAAGTCGGCCTCGACGACAACTTCTTCCACCTCGGCGGCCACTCGCTGCTGGCGGTTAAACTCATCACCAGACTCAAGGAACAAACCGGGGCAGACATTCCCCTGGCCACCCTTTTCCAGGCGCCGACCATTCATGACCTGGCATTACAAATCACCGAAACGCCGTCGCCAACCCGGGACTCAACCTGGTCATGCCTGGTTCCAATTCAACCCAATGGCAACAAACCTCCCCTCTTTCTAATTCACGCCGTGGGCGGCAATGTCTTGAATTACCATGTCTTCAAAGATTATTTAGGTCCCGACCAGCCCATCTACGGACTCCAGGCCCGGGGACTGGACGGCCTGACTGAACCATTTCGAGACATGGAAAGCATGGCTCAACACTACGCTTTCCTGATTCGCCAGGTTCAACCTCAAGGCCCCTACTACCTCGGAGGCGGTTCTTTCGGCGGCAGTGTCGCCCTGGAAGTCGCCCGCCAATTAAAAAAAGAAGGCCAGGAGATTGCTCTCCTGGCCCTGTTCGACACCTACGGTCCCAACAGCAAAGAATTGCAGTTTGAAAGACAGCCCATCTACCGGCGGGCATTTCTCAAATACAAAAAATTAAACCGGCAATTTTTCAAAGAAAGTCTGCTGTCAATGCGGGATCACACCATTGAACTATACAAAAAACTTCTTTGCCAAGCCTACATAAGCATAGGACGGCCAATCCCCCATCAGTTGCGCTACTGGTATATTGAAAAATCAAACTACAAAATAGCCTTGAATTATCACCCCGCTCCATACTCAGGCAAAGTAATTCTTTTTCAAAACAGCTTGACAACCTCGGAAGATATGCATGGCTGGGCTGGTATCATAAAGGGTAACTTCGTAATCATAGACATTGATGCTGAACATGATTCTTTTATAGAACACGAAGAATTACAGAAAAAATTGGCATATTATATTAATAAAAAATATGATGAATTTTAAATTATACAAATATTTAGTATTATCGGATTTGTACCGCCTTACGAGAACATTTTCTCGATGGAAGCTCATCAAGTTAATATTAAGTGGTGAATCTTTCAAGTATATATTTTGGATGCGGACCTGTTCGTATGCCCACGACAAAACTTTGTTACGGTATACACTTTATCCTTTTGCAAAAATTTTCTTGACGCATCTAACCTACAAATTAGGTATTAGCATCCCTTATCATACAAAAATTGGCAGTGGATTCTACATAGGACATTTCGGTGGTATCATAGTGCATCCTGATGTAACGATTGGTAAAAATTGTAATCTTTCACACGGAGTTACTATAGGGCAAACCAATAG
>WFRT01000195.1 GCA_015486445.1 Pseudomonadota bacterium
ACCCCGGATTGGGCTGAATAGTTACAAAAGATTTTTCAAAAAAACAGTCCGACTTCCCCCGGCGGGGGAGGTTTCGGCAGGAAGGAGAAAAAAGATGTCCAAAGGTATAGGAAACCTGATGAAACAGGCGCAGCAGATGCAGGCGCGGATGGCCAAGATGCAGGAAGAGGTGGGTAAACGGACGGTCGAGGCTTCGGCCGGCGGCGGCATGGTCAAGGTCCTGGCCAACGGCAAGCAGGAAATTCTGGCTTTGACCCTGGAGCCCGAAGTGGTGGACCCCGATGACATTGAAATGCTCCAGGACCTGATCCTGGCCGCGGTCAACGAGGCCATGCGCAAGGCCCAGGCGATGATGACGGAAGAGATGAGCAAATTGACCGGTGGTTTGAAGATCCCCGGCATGATGTAGGGGCGCGGTGGTTGATTCCGGTCGACCCCGCTTTTCCCGCCAAGGGTGTGAATGCATGGGTATTAGTGCAGCAAATGAAATTTTCGATCTGACCGAGGCCTTTGTCGCCCCGACTTATCGGCGCTTTCCGGTCGCTCTGGTCAGAGGGAAGGGCGTCAAGGTGTGGGACGCCGACGGCCGCGAGTATCTCGATGCGCTGGCCGGCATCGCGGTCTGTAATCTCGGCCACTGTCATCCGGCCGTGACCGCCGCGATCCGCGAGCAGGCCGACCGCCTGGTCCATGTCTCGAATCTTTACCATATCGAGCCCCAGGCCCGCCTGGCCGAGGCCCTGTGCCGCAACAGCTTTGCCGACAAGGTCTTTTTCTGCAACTCCGGGGCCGAGGCCAACGAGGCGGCGATCAAGCTGGCCCGGCGTTACGGGCACGAGGTCTTGGGCGATGAGGCCAAGCGCATCATCACCATGCACCAGTCCTTCCACGGCCGGACGATGGCGACGATCACCGCCACCGGCCAGCAGAAGGTCAAGGTCGGCTACAACCCGCTGCTCGAAGGCTTCGACTACGTTCCCTTCAACGATCTCAAGGCGGTTCGGGAAATGGTTTCGGCCCGGACCTGCGCCGTGCTGGTCGAGCCCATCCAGGGCGAGGGCGGAATCGTGGTCCCCGATGACGGCTATCTCGAGGGCCTGCGGCAGATCTGCGACGAGAAAGGGATTTTACTGATTCTCGACGAGGTCCAGACCGGCATCGGCCGGACCGGGCGCTTCTTCGCCTACCAGCACTCCTCGATTGAGCCCGACATCCTGACCTCGGCCAAGGCCCTGGGCAACGGTTTCCCGATCGGGGCCCTGCTGGCTACCGACCGGGTGATAAAATATTTCGGGCCCGGCAGTCACGCCTCGACCTTCGGCGGCAACCCGCTGGCTTCGGCCGCGGCCCTGGCCGTGGTCGAGACCCTGGAAAGGGAGGGAATCATCGCCCGGGCCATCGGCTGCGGGGCCCGGCTGTATGCCGGTCTCGACGAGCTCCGGCGGCGTTTTCCCGCCGTCGTGGCCGAGATTCGCGGCCGGGGCCTGATGGTCGGCGCCGATCTCAAGGTGCCGGTGGCCGGGGTTGTGGGCGCCTGTCTCGAGCGTGGCCTGCTGGTCGGCTCGGCCGGGGATAACACCCTGCGCCTGACCCCGCCCCTGATTATCAGTGAAGATGAAATTACGGCCGTCCTGAGTCTGCTGGCCGAGGTGTTCAGTGATGTCGAACAATAGTGTTGCCGTATCGCGGTCGAAGGACTTTCTCGATCTTGTTAAGTGGCCGGCAGGCGTGTTGCAAGAGATTCTGCTCCTGGCGGCGGAACTCAAGGCGGACCCGGAAAACTTTGCCCGGTCCCTGGCCGGAAAAAGCCTGGCCATGCTGTTTATGAAGTCTTCGACCCGGACCCGCGTCTCCTTCGAGGTCGGCATGTACCAGCTTGGCGGCCAGGCTCTGTTCATGAGCCCGGCCCACACCCAACTGGGCCGGGGCGAACCGATCGAGGATACGGCCCGGGTGCTGTCACGCTACGTCGACGGCATTATGATCCGGACCTTTGCCCATGCCGAGGTCGAAACCCTGGCCGAGTGGGCTGCGGTGCCGGTGATCAACGGTTTGACCGACTACCTGCACCCCTGCCAGGTGCTGACCGACGTTTTCACGATCGGGGAGCGGCTGCAGCTCGACTTCCAGGCCCTGGCCGGCCTCAAGGTGGCCTGGATCGGCGATGGCAACAACATGGCCAACTCCTGGATCAACGCGGCCCGGGTTTTCGGTTTCGAGCTGGTGCTGGCCTGTCCGGCCGGCTACGAGCCCGATGCCGCCCTCCTGCGGGCGGCCGGCGGCCGGGCGCGGGTGGTTGAGGATCCGGCCGAAGCGGTTCGCGGGGCCCGGGTTCTGAATAC